>NZ_CAXQBR010000045.1 GCF_964222135.1 Euzebya sp. | reverse complement strand
CCCCGCCCCCCCCCCCCCCCCCCCCGACCGGTGGGACCACGCCGACGCCGAGGCCGCCCGCCCCCGGCGAGCCGACTAGTGTCCCCGCCCATGTGTGCTGACGACGTGACCGCCGGCCGGCTCGGGGCCGAGGCCGTGGAGGGGCTGCTCGCAGGGGTCGCCGCCGCCGACGAGGCGTACCGGCGCGACTGGCCGGGTCGGCCGGCGGGCCGCCAGCCCGTGCAGGTCCTGTACGTCCCCGCCGACCGGGTGACCGCCACGACCGCCGTCGAGGCGGGCCGCACGGCCGCCGACCTGCTCGCGCGGTTCGCGCCGAGCACCGCGCGCTTCGCCGAGGTGATGGGCCTCGGGTCGAGCGGTGCGGCGGGCGAGGTCCGGGAGCGGGTCGCGGCCAAGCTCGACCACGAGCCGGTGGAGGACCTGCGGATCGACTTCGAGGACGGCTACCTCGACCGGGACGACGCGGAGGAGGACGCGGACGCCACGCGGACCGGACGTGCGCTCGGCGAGGCGCACCGCGACGGCACGGCACCGCCGTTCGCGGGCCTGCGCGTGAAGCCGTTCGCCGACGGGCGGGCCCGGCGGAGCGTGGCGACGCTCGACCGGTTCCTCTCCGCCATGCTCGACGTCACCGGGTCCCTGCCCGAGGGGTTCGTGATCACGTTCCCGAAGATCGTCTCGCCGGCGCACGTCGGGGCGTTCGTGGACGTGCTCGCCGCCCTCGAGGACGCCCACGGCCTGGCGTCGGGGTCCCTCGCGTTCGAGGCGCAGATCGAGACGACGGCCTCGGTCCTCGGGCCCGACGGCCGGGTCGCCCTGCGCGACATCCGGGACGCCGCCGCCGGCCGGTTGCGGGCGGTCCACTTCGGCGTGTTCGACTACACCGCCGCGCTCGGGTTGCCGGTCGACGGCCAGCGCCTCGACCACCCCGCCTGCGACATGGCCCGCCACCTGATGCAGATCACCTTCGCGGGTACCGAGGTGCGGCTGTCCGACGGGTCGACGAACGTCCTGCCGGCGGCGGAGGCGGACGCCGACCTCCACCGCGTGTGGCGTCGCCACAGCCGGCACGTCGCCCACTCCCTCGCGCACGGGTTCACCCAGGGCTGGGACCTGCACGCCTCCCACCTCGTCAGCCGGTACGCGGCGGTCTACGCCCACCTCCTCCACGGGCTCGACGGCGTGCTCGACCGCTTGGCGGCGTGGCGGGCGTCGGAGCAGCGCGGCGGCGTCGCGGACGAGCCGGCCACGGTCACCGTCCTCGAGCGGCGGGTCCGACAGGCCGTCGAGTGCGGGGCGATCGACGCCGCCGTGGTCGACGCCCGACTGGGCTGAGCCGACGGCGCCCGGCCGCCCGTGGCACCCCCGCCCGTAACACCGCCGTCACGTCCGTCCCGATAGCGTGCGGCCATGGCCGAGGACGTCCGGTGCGACTGACCCCCCACGAGCAGGAGCGGCTGCTGGTCCACGTCGCCGCCACGCTGGTCGCGGAGGTGCAGGTCGAGGCGACGTTCCCCGACGGCACGAAGCTCGTGACCCTCCACGACCCGATCGGCCCGGGGGCGAGCGGCCCGGACGACGCGGCGCTGATCCCCGGCGAGGTGGTCGCCGACGGCGACCCGATCGTGCTGAACCTCGGGAGGGGCACGCTCGCGCTGACCGTCGAGAACACCGGCGACCGGCCCGTCCAGGTCGGCAGCCACTACCACTTCGCCGAGGCCAACCCGGCGCTGGCGTTCGACCGCGACGCCGCCCGCGGCCATCGGCTCGACATCCCCGCCGGCACCGCGGTCCGCTTCGAACCGGGCGTCACCCGCACCGTCGACCTGGTCCCCCTCGCCGGTCACCGGGCGGTCTGGGGGCTGCGCGGCGCGGTGGCCGGGCCCCTCGACGCCGACCGCACGGGCGCGGACCCCGCCGATGGCTGAGATCCCCCGCCGGCGCTACGCCGCCCCCTACGGTCCCACGGCCGGCGACCGGATCCGTCTGGCCGACACCGACCTGTGGATCACCGTCGACGAGGACCGCGCCGCCGGCCCTGCGCCCGGCGACGAGGTGGTCTTCGGCGGCGGCAAGGTGATCCGCGAGTCGATGGGCCAGTCGATCGCCACCCGCGCCGACGCGCTCGGCAAGGCGGGCAACCCCGACGTCATGGACGGCGTCCACCCCGACCTCGTCATCGGCCCCTCCACCGAGGTCATCGCCGGCGGCGGGCGGATCCTGACCGCGGGCGCCGTCGACAGCCACGTCCACCTGATCGCACCGCAGCTGCTCACCACCGCGCTCGCGAGCGGGATCACCACGATCATCGGCGGCGGCACCGGACCGGCGGAGGGCACGAAGGCCACGACGGTCACCCCCGGCGCGTGGCACCTGTCGGCGATGCTGCGGGCCCTCGACGACTGGCCGGTCAACGTCGCGCTGCTCGGCAAGGGCAACACCGCGAGTCGCGAGGCCCTCGTCGAGCAGGCCCGCGCGGGGGCCTCGGGCTTCAAGCTGCACGAGGACTGGGGCACCACCCCGGCGGTCATCGACGCGTGCCTGTCGGCCTGCGACGAGCTCGGCGTCCAGGCGGCGATCCACACCGACACCCTCAACGAGGCCGGCTACGTCGACTCGACCCTGGCGGCGATCGCCGGCCGGTCGATCCACGCGTACCACACCGAGGGCGCCGGCGGCGGGCACGCCCCGGACATCATCACCGTGGCGAGCCACCCGAACGTCCTGCCCTCCTCGACGAACCCGACCCGGCCGCACACGGTCAACACCGTCGACGAGCACCTCGACATGCTGATGGTGTGCCACCACCTCAACCCGTCGGTGCCCGAGGACCTCGCGTTCGCCGAGTCGCGGATCCGCCCCTCCACCATCGCCGCGGAGGACGTCCTGCACGACCTGGGCGCGATCGCGATGATCGGCTCGGACTCCCAGGCGATGGGCCGCATCGGCGAGGTGGTCATCCGCACCTGGCAGACCGCCCACGTGATGAAGCGCCGGCGGGGTCCGCTGGCGGGCGACAGCGCCACGTCGGACAACCACCGCGTCCGCCGCTACGTCGCCAAGTACACGATCGCGCCGGCCGTGGCCCACGGCCTCGACGCCGAGGTCGGCTCGGTCGAGCCCGGCAAGCTCGCCGACCTGGTCCTGTGGGACCCGCGCTTCTTCGGCGTCAAGCCCGACCTCGTCTTCAAGGGCGGCGCGATCGCCTTCGTCCAGGTCGGGGACATGAACGCCTCGATCCCCACCCCGCAGCCGGTGATGCCGCGACCCATGTTCGGCGCGACACCCGCGGTGGCGCACGCCACGAGCGTCAGCTGGGTCGCCCCCGCGGCGCTCGAGGACGGCCTGGCCGACCGCCTCGAGCTGGGACGCGCGCTGGTGCCCGTCGCCGACTGCCGCCGCGTCACCAAGGCCGACCTGCCCCTCAACACCGCCACGCCGGACATCGCGGTCGACCCCGACAGCTTCGCGGTGACGATCGACGGCGAGCTGATCGAGGCCGACCCGGCCATCGAGCTACCCCTCGCCCAGCGGTACTTCCTGTTCTGACCCCCTGCCACGGCCCTCAGCGGGACTCGGTCCAGACGTAGTCGATCTGGGCGGCACAGGCCTCGGCCAGCCCGCGATCGCAGAACCGCTCGACGAGGTGGAGGGCCATCGCGATACCAGACGCGATCCCGCCGGAGGTGACGACCTCGCCGGCGTCGACCCAGCGGACGTCGTCGCGGACGTCGACGCCAAGGGCCGTCAGGTCGGGCACGTCCTCCCAGTGCGTGGTGGCGGGCCGGTCGCCCAACAGGCCGGTGCGCTGCAGGAAGAACGCGCCGGTGCAGACCGACGCGAGCACGGGGGTCGTCGGTGCGAGCGCCGCCAGGTCCGGGTCCGGGCGGGACCCGTCGAGGTCGATCGCACCGGGGACCACGAGCACGTCGAGGGGCGGGGCGTCGGCAGCCGTGACGTCGGGGGTGACGGTCATGCCGCCGTAGGCGCGGACCGGCCCAGGACCGATCGTGACGAGCTCGAACGGGGCCTCGTGCCCGCGGCGGGCGGACAGCCGGTTGGCGGTCAGGAGGACCTCGTAGGGGCCGACGAGGTCCATCAGGTCCATCCGGGCGAACGCGAGGAGCCCGACGGTGAGTGGTGGGGTCGCCACGGCGTCACCCCGAGGTGCGTCGGGAGACCCGTCGACCTGACGGGTCTCCCGACACACCGGAGACCTGGGCGGGCGCGGCGGCAGCGTCCACGTCGGTCCCCTCGAACGCGTACCCCTCCTGGGCCCAGCCCCACACGCCACCGAGCACCTCGCGCACCGGCCGGCCGAGGGCGGCGATCGCGGCGGCGGCCTTGGTCGCGCCGTTGCAGTGCGGGCCCCAGCAGTAGGTGGCGAACTCCGTGCGGTCGTCGAACGCGTTCAGGGCCTCGGCGGTGATCTCGCGGTGCGGCAGGCTGATCGCCCCGGGGATCCGGCGGGCGGTGTGGTCGGCGCGGCTGCGGGCGTCGACGACGACCAGGCCGGGCTCGCCCAGCCGGGCGTGGAGGTCGGCGCAGTCGGTCTCGTGGGCCAGTCGGTCGGCGAAGTAGCGGTCGGCGAAGTAGCTGGTCATGGCGTCACTCTGCACCGGACCGCCACGACCCACCGGCTGCTGCCCTGCCACCTCCCGCACCGATCCGGCCACGACCGGCTGTCAGACCGCGACGGTCGCGATCACGATCGCGGTGTTGTCGCCCAGGCCGGCCTCCTCGCACCAGCCCATCAGGGTCTCGGCGTCGGGCGCCTCGGCGATCACCTCGTCCGGGTCGGGTCCGAGGGCCGCCACGACCCCGTCGGAGCAGACCACCACCCGGTCCCCGGGCTCGGCGGGGACCACGACGTGCTCGGGCTCGGCCGGCGTGCCGGCGCCGAGGCAGCGCAGCAGCCCGCCGAGCGGGCCGGCGTGGTCGACGGTCCGGGCGACGATCACCCCGTCGCGGACGACGTGGCCGCGGGAGTCGCCGCACCAGCCGAGCACGAGATCCGACCCGTCCAGCGCGGCCACGACGGCCACCGCCCCGGGATCGCGGCGGGACCCCCGGCCGATGCCCTCGACCGCCTCCCCGGCTGCGACGATCGCGGCGTCGACCTCGGCGGCGGTGCGCGGTCGCCGGTCCGCCAGGACGGCGATGGCGGTGTCGGCGGCCTGGTCGCCCCGCTCGTGCCCGCCCATCCCGTCGCAGACCACGAGCAGGTCCGCGTCGGCGGCCAGTCGGTCCTCCTGGTGGTCGCGCGGTCCCTGGGCGATGGCGGTGGTCACGTCGTCGAAGTGCACTGGCGGGCTCCCCGTGGTCGAGATCCCCCACGTCCTGCCCATCCGGCCCCCAGGCCACCCCTCGGGGGTCGCACCGCCCCGCCGCCCGCGTGCAGACTGCCCGTGTGCCCACCCCCTCCCCCGCCCTGCTCCTGCTGGCCGACGGCCGGTTCCCGTCGGGCGCGCACGCGCACTCCCTCGGGCTCGAGGCCGCCGTCGGCCGGGGCCTGGTCGGCGAAGTCGAGGACCTCGCGGGCTGGGTGGAGGGGTGCCTGCACACCACCTGGCGGCTCGAGGCCGCCGCGTGCGCCCAGGCCGCCCGGCTGGCCGTCGGCCCGTCCGGGCTCGACCCCGCCGCGTGGCGCCGGCTGGACGTCGAGCTCGAGGCGCGGATCACGTCGGCGCCGCTCCGCCGCACCGCCCGCGTGCTCGGCCGCCAGCTGCTCCGGAGCCGTCATCGACACCGCCGGCGGGGACAAGATCCCGCGGAAGGGCGGTCCCGGCGTCACGACCGCCGACCTGCTCGTCATCACGAAGACCGACATCGCCGCGCTGGTCCACGCCGACCTCGACGTGATGGACCGCGAAGCCCGCGCCCGCCGCGGCGACCGCCCCACGGTGTTCACGTCGCTGGTCGAACCCGACGGGGCCCGCCCCGTCATCGACTGGCTGGCGCCCCTGCTCGCCGCACGCCGGGCGACGGCGCGGGGGGCGACCTGAGCGCGACCCCGACCCGGACCGCCAGCCGGGTCGCCACCTGCGACCCGGCACCCAGGCGGTGGTGCGGTCGGTGGCCGCCACCGTGGCCCTGCCCGGCGACGGCCGCCCGTCGACCCAGCGGGTCGAGGTCCACGTCGGCGCCGGCGCCCGGCTGGCCTGGCTGCCCGAGCCGCTGGTCGCCGCGGCCGGCTCCGACCACACCGCGGTCGCCACCGCGCACCTGGCCGCCGACGCCCAGCTGGTGTGGCTCGACGAGGTCGTGCTGGGACGCCACGGCGAGCCGGCCGGCGCGCTGACCTCGACGCTGCGGATCGAGCGCCACACCCCCGACGGCCCCGTCGCCCTGCTGCACCACGGCCTCGACACGCGCCTGCCCGGCTGGTCCTCCGCGCCGGTCACGGCCGGCCACCGGGTCAGCGCGCTGTGCGCGGTCGTCGGCGTGCCCCTCAGGTCCCCCCGGCCGGTGCCCGCCGTCGCGGTGGCGACCTCTCAGCTGGCCACGGATGTGACCGCGCTGGTCGCGCTCGCACCTGACCACGCGTCCCTCCGCCTGGCGCTGGCGGACCTCGACCGCCGGTGATCGCGCCGCGGTCTGCGATACTGCGGGTCCCACCGGGTCGTCCGACCGGTCCGCACGGGAGCGATCGATGACCAGCCACCGACGCGCGGGCCGCGAGCTGCGGGGCCCCGCGGACCAGCGCACCATCCGGGACCACAACCTGGCCCTGGTCCTGCAGCACGTCGCCGCGGCCGGGGAGAGCTCGCGGGCCCGGATCGCCGAGGGCACCGGGCTGAACAAGACGACCGTCTCGAGCCTGGTCGCCGAGCTGATGGACCGCCGGCTGCTCCGCGAGGACGGCACCCGCCACGACGGGGCGGCCGGACGTCCCGCGGTCAGCGTCCGCCTCGACGACACCCGGTACGTCGGCGTCGGGATGGAGATCAACGTCGACTACCTGGCCGTCGCCGTCGTCGACCTGCGCGGCGGCGTGCGCGACGAGCAGGTCGTGGTCGACAACTTCCGCCACCACACCGCCGAGGACTCCCTGGCCCGGTTGTCCGGGCTGGTGGCCGACAGCCTCGCCCGGCTGGCGGCGGACGGCCTGGTCGCCGTCGGTGCCGACCTCGCGCTGCCGGGGCTGGTCGACGCCGAGCGCCGCCGCCTGCTCATCGCGCCCAACCTCGGCTGGCGGGACCTGGACGCCGCGGCGCTGGTCGAGGCGGGGCTGGCCGAGTCGGGTGTCGCCGCAGCCGGGCTGGAGCGGGGCGGTTGGTCGGTCCACGTCGACAACGAGGCCAACCTGGGCGCGCTGGGCGAGCGCTGGGAGGGCGCCGGGACCGACCTGTCGGACGTCATCTACGTCTCCGGCGAGGTCGGGGTCGGCGCCGGCATCATCATCGGCGGCGAGCTCCACCGCCCCCGCACGGGCTTCGGCGGCGAGTTCGGCCACATGGCGCTCGTGCCCGACGGGCCACCGTGCTCGTGCGGCAGCCGCGGGTGCGTCGAGACCGCGGTCGGGCTGGAGGCCACGCTCCGCCGTGCGGGGCTGGACGTGGACGAGGTCATGTCGGCGACCGGTGGGGCGACCGCGAGCGGCCCGGCCAGCACCCTGGCCGACCTCGCCGCGCAGGGGGACCCGGCGGTGCGGGAGGCCCTGGAGGAGGTCGGGGGGCACCTCGGCGTGGCGCTCGCGTCCGCGGTGAACCTCCTCGGCCCCGAATCGGTCATCCTCGGCGGCTACTTCGCCGCCCTGCACCCCTGGCTCGAGCCGGCGATCAGCCGCGAGCTGTCCGCCAGGGTGCTCGGTGTCGCGCACCGCCCGATCTCGGTGCGCCCCTCGGTCCTCCAGCGGGTCGCAGCGGTCCGCGGCGCCGCCGGGCAGGTCATCCGGGGGTTGCTCGCCGACCCCTCCCTGACCCCCAGATCTGCGGCCTAGCGCCGTGGGCGGAGCCACCCCACAGATCTGCGCGTCCCGTCGGCCGAGCCACCCCTCAGATCTGAGGGCCAGGTCCGCCGGCGGAGCAGACCCTCAGATCTGAGCCCCCCGCGGCCCCGGATCACCACTCCCGACGGTTCAGCGCCTCGAGGTCGCCGGCGACGGCGGCGAACCGCTCGCCGAGCGCCGGGTCCGGCGTGATCGGGTCGATCTCCTCGGCCGGCGGGGCCCAGCGGCGGGCGTGGTCGTAGGGCGACCCGCCCTCCACCAGCGACGCGGCCTGCGCCGCCGCTCCGAGGGCCACCCACTCATCGGGGGGAGGGATCCGCAGCGGACGGCCGCTCAGGGTCGCGATGGCCCGGCGCCACGCGGTCCCGGCCGCCCCGCCGCCGACCAGCCACAGCGGCGTGCCCTCGTCGACCGCGCCGGTCAGCTCGGCGATCCGGTCGACCGCGACGAGCAGGGCGTGGCTCGCGCCCAGGTAGGCGCCCCACAGGATCTCACCTGCTGTGGTCTCGTGGGTCAGCCCGACGATGCTGCCGCGGGCGTGCGGCAGGTTGGGCGTCCGCTCGCCGTCGAGGTAGGGCAGCACGACGGCGTCGCCGCCCACCTCCACCGCCTCGCGGTCCAGCCCGAGGAGCTCGGCGATCCGGTCCACCGCCAGGGTGCAGTTGAGGGTGCACGCGAGCGGCAGGTGCCGGTCGGTCGCGTCGGCGAACCCCGCCACCACGCCGGAGGGGTCGACCACCGGCCGGTCCCCCACGGCGAAGACGGTCCCGGAGGTGCCGAGGCTCATCGCCGCGTCCCCGCTCCGCAGGCCGAGGCCCATCGCGGCCGCCGCGTTGTCCCCCGAGCCGGGTCCGACGGGGATGCCGGCGGGGATCCCCCGCCGCTCGGCCGCCGCGGACGTCACCTCGCCCGCCGGCCCGCCGACGACCACCTCGGGCACCTGGGCGGGATCCAGGCCCAGGTGCTCGAGGACAGCCGACTCGAGTCCCTCGTGGTGGCTCGACCACCACCCGGTGCCCGAGGCGTCCCCGCGGTCGGTGACCGCCCGGCCGGTGAGGCGCAGGTTCAGGAAGTCGTGGGGCAGGCACACCGTGGCGGCGCGGGCGGCCACCTCCGGCTCGTGCTCGCGGAGCCACGCCCACTTGGTCGCGGTGATCGAGGGGACGGGCACCACGCCGACCTGCTCGGCCCACCAGCTCGCGCCGAAGTGCTCGACCAGGGCGGTGGCCTGCGCGGCGGACTGGGTGTCGTTCCACAGCTTCGCCGGCCGCAGCGGGTCGCCGGCGTCGTCGAGGACCACCAGCCCGTGCTGCTGCGCCCCGACGGCGATGGCGGCGACCGCGTCGCCACGACCGGTGGCCGCCCTCGCCGTGGCCAGGGCATCCCACCAGCTGGCGGGATCGGACTCGCGGGCGCCGTCGCGCCCGGTGACGGTGTGCGCGGCACGACCGCGAGCCACCACCCGGCCGTCGTCGGTGTCGACGACGACGACCTTCGTGGCCTGTGTGGAGGAGTCGACGCCCGCGACGAGGGGCATCGCGCTAGCGGGCCTGCTCGATGACCCGGCTGACCCGGCGCTCGAGCTCCTCCTGGCGACCCGACACGGCCTGGGGGCGCAGGTCCTGGTCGGTGACCAGCCCGTGGAGGCTCGCGAGGTCGTGGGTCCCGTCGAGGATCCCCCGACCGAGCTCGCCGTCCCAGCCGGCGTAGCGCTCGGCCACCGGGCCGGTCAGCGTCTCGTCGTCGATCAGGGCCTGGGCGACGAGCAGCGACCGCGCCATCGTGTCCATCCCGCCGATGTGGGCGTGGAACAGGTCGGTGCGGTCGAGGGACTGGCGCCGCAGCTTCGTGTCGAACATGAACCCGCCGGTGTCGAACCCGCCGCCCTTCAGGATCTCGTACACGACCAGGCTCATCATCTCGACCGACCGCGGGAACTGGTCGGTGTCCCAGCCGAGCCGGTCGTCACCCTGGTTGGCGTCGATCGACCCGAAGATCCCCGCATCGATCGCGACGGCGACCTCGTGGGCGAAGTCGTGGCCGCTCAGCGTCGCGTGGTTGCCCTCGATGTTGACCTTGTAGCGGTCGTCGAGGCCGTGGCGCTGCAGGAACGCGTGGACGGTCGCGACATCGTGGTCGTACTGGTGCTTGGTCGGCTCCTGCGGCTTCGGCTCGAGCAGGAGGGTGCCGGTGAAGCCGATCCGGTCGGCGTGCTCGGCGACCAGGTGCAGGAAGCGGCCGAGCTGCTGGCCCTCGCGGCGCAGGTCGGTGTTGAGGAGGGTCTCATATCCCTCCCGGCCGCCCCACAGGACGTAGTTCGCGCCGCCGAGGCGGTGCGTGACCTCGAGGGCGTTGCGGACCTGGGCGGCCGCGTGGGCGAAGACCTCGGGGTCGGGGTTGGTCGCCGCTCCGGCGGCGTAGCGGGGGTGGGAGAACAGGTTCGCGGTGCCCCACAGCAGCTGGACGCCGGTCTCCTCCATCTTCTTGCCGGCCTCGTCGGCGAGCTCGTCGAGGCGGGCCTGGCTCTCGGCCAGCGAGTCCGCCTCGGGCGCCATGTCGTAGTCGTGGAAGCTGTAGAACGGGGCGCCGAGCTTGCCGAAGAACTCGAACGCCGCGTCCATCTTCTGGCGTGCCGCCGCCATCGGATCGTCGGTCGGGGCCAGCCACGGACGGTCGAAGGTGCCGGCGCCGAAGACGTCCGATCCCGGCCAGTGGAAGGAGTGCCAGTAGCACACGGCCATGCGCAGGTGGTCCCGCATCGTCTTGGACCCGACGACGCGGTCGGCGTCGTACCAGCGGAAGGCCAGCGGGTTGGTGGAGTCAGGTCCCTCGTAGGCGATGGGGGCCGTGACGTCGGTGAAGAACACGTGCGGGTCCAGTCGTGGTCATGACGGCTCGGGGTCGCCGGCCGCAATTAGGTGGGAGCGACAACTAATATGCTATTCGAGGTTCCCGACACGGTAAAGGGCCGAGCGGGCGGACCAGGAGGCAGGCTGTGGACGTGACGCTGAGCGCCGGCGGGGATCGCGTCGTCGTCGACGCGCGAGGTCGGATGACGTCGTTCGTCGCCGGTGGGGTCGAGCGGCTGCTGACCGCGCCCCCGCGGCCCGAGGACCCCGCGGCGGACTACCAGTGGGGCTCGTTCGTGATGGCGCCGTTCGCGGGGCGGATCGCCGACGGGGTGCTCGACGTGGGTGGCACCCCCGTGCAGCTCGAGCGGCGGCTGGGCGACCACGCGATCCACGGGCTGGTCATGGACCGGCCCTGGGAGGTGGCCGCACAGGACGGGACGGCGGCGACCCTGACGTGTGAGGTGGACGGCCCGCTCGCCTGCCGCGTGACCCAGGTCCTGCGCCTGGCCCCGGGGGAGCTGGCGCTCGAGCTGGGTGTGACCGCGCACGTCGACGACCTCCCCGCCTGGGTGGGCTGGCACCCCTGCTTCCGCCGCGACCTGGGCGAGGTGGCCGTGCGGGTGGTGGCCGACCACGTCGTCGTCGTCGACGAGCGGTCGCTGCCCACCGGCGAGCGGGTGCCGGTCGCCGGCGACACCGACCTCCGCGACGGACCGGTCGTCGGCGACCGGCTGCTCGACCACCCCTACGTCGACGTCCGGGGTCCGGCGGTCGTCCGCTGGCCCGACCTCGAGCTCGAGATGGCCTTCCCCCCTCCCCTGTCGAGCGCGGTGGTCTTCACCCAGCCGGGGGTCGTCTGCGTCGAGCCGCAGTCCGCCTGGCCCGACGCGGCCCGCCTGGCGGCCGCCGGCCACGACACGGGGGTCGTGACCCTGGCGCGCGGCGAGTCCCTGACCGCGCAGACGACCTGGCGCTGGGCCGCCCGGTAGCTCAGCCGCGAGCCCGGGCGGAGAGGCCGGCCACGAACACGCCGAGCACCCACTCGAAGGACGCGTCGACGTCGACGTCCAGCCCGAAGCCGCCGCCGAGCTCGATGGCGGCGAACCCGTGCAGGACGCTGCGGAGCCCGCGGGTGGCGTGGATCGCCTCGGTCCCCCCCACGCCGTGGTCGCCGAGCGCACCGATGACGACGTCGACGACCTCTGCGGCGGCGGCGGCGTGCTCGGCGTCGTCGGGCTCGGGTGCCCGCACGGCCATGGCGTGCAGGCCGGGGTGGGCCAGCGCGAACCCCCGGTAGGCGCGGCCGAGGGCGACCACCCGCTCCCCCTCCCCCGCCCCGTCGGCAGCCGCGGACAGGGCCCCGCCCAACTGCCGCACCGCGTGCACCGCCAGGTCGCGCCGCAGCCCGGCCAGCCCCTCGACGTGGTTGTACAGCGAGGGGGTGCGGATCCCGACCGCGTCGGCGACGGCGGCCAGCGTCACCGCCTCCGGCCCGCCGGCGTCGACGAGCGCCGCAGCCGCGTCGACGACGCGGTCCCGCGTGACCCCGCGACGCGGCATCAGCGGGTCTCCGCCACGTGGGCGACGATGGCGGGGAGCGCCTCGTCGGGCGCCTCGACGTGCGGGTAGTGGCCAGCGCCCTCGACCAGGTGGACCCGTCCGCGTGCGCGCCCGTCGACGCGGGCCGCGATGGCTGCCGCCTCGGCGGCGGGGTCACCGAAGTCGGGGTCGGCGGTCCCCATGACGACGAGGGTCGGCGCGGTGATGCCGTCGAGGGCGGCGTCGACCTCGACGCAGTCGGTGGCCGCCATCGCCCGGAGGGCCGCAAGCCGGCCCGGCTCGCGGATCATCGCGCCGACGTGCGCGACCCTCGCGTCGAGGTCCGCCGGCGGGCGGCGGTGCAGGCGGCGGAACCAGGCGGTCCAGGCGCGCGCGCCCCAGGGGCGGGCCAGCATCGCCGACAGGGCGAGGCGCTGGACGGCGGGGACGGGGAGGTCCCGGACGAACGGGCCGATGAGGGTCAGCCCGGCGACGAGGTCTGGGCGGGTGCCCGCCGCCCAGGCGACGGCCGAGGCGCCGTAGGAGCAGCCGATCAGGTGGGCACGCCCATCCGGTTCGGCCGGGTGCCCGACCGGGTGCTCGATGAGGTGCTCGACGAGGGCGACGACGTCCGCGCCGGCCTCGGGGCGGGTGTGGTCGGTGAAGGTCGTGTCAGATCCCCCGTGCCCGCGGAGGTCGAGCGTGGCGACGCGGTGCCCGGCGGCGACGAGGGCGTCGGCGAGGGCGTCGTAGTCCCGCCGCGTGTCGCCCATGCCGGGCACGCACACGACCAGGGGGCCGGCGCCGCGGACGTCGTAGGCGAGGGTTCCGCCGGGGCGCGGGAGGCGGTCAGCGGCGGGTGCGGTGGTGGTGATCTCGTCCATGCCGCCATACTAACCCTATTAGTATTAGCTGCGCAACACCCGGTTTCGCGGCCGACGACGAGGGGCAGTCCGGAGGCATGCCCTCGCGCCCCCGGGCCGCCCGCGGCCGTCCATCCGACGGCGCCTCCCCCGTCGACCTGGAGCGGGTCCACGTCGAGCCCTTCGTCCACCTCGCCGGCCTGGACCTCGACGACCACGGCGAGCCGATCTGCATCAGCGCCCGCACCCCCGACGGGCAGGACGCGGCGCTGCCCATCACGATCCCCCGGAGCACCGATGGCCCCTGACCCCGCACCCAGCGACATCCCCGGGCCGCTGGCCGAGCTGGCCGCGGCGCACGGCGTCGCCACCCGCTACCTCGACGCCGACGACGTGCCGCACACCCCGCCGGCGACCACGGTGCGGGCGGTGCTCGAGGCGATGGACGTCCCCTGCGCCGACGACGAGCAGGTCGCGGCGTCCCTCGCCGCCGCCGAGGAGGCGCCCTGGCGCCGCACGGTCGCGCCCACCGTGGTCGTGCGCGCCGACGGCGACCGGTCGGTGACCGTGACCCTCCCCGACGGGGAGGGGGAGGTGGCGGTCCACCCGGAGTCCGGCGCCGACCCGGTGGTGCTGGACCCGACCCCGACCGACGAGCGCCGCACCCTCGACGGCGTCGACCGGATCCGCTGCACGGTCGAACTGCCCGACGACCTGCCCCTCGGCGTGCACCGGCTGGTCGTCACGGCTCGCGTGGGCGACGCCGAGCAGCGCGACGAGGCCCACCTCCTGGTCGTCCCGGCCACCTGCCCCGCACCGGACGACCGCCGGCGCTGGGGCTGGCAGGTCCAGCTCTACGCGATGCGCAGCCGGTCGTCCTGGGGCATCGGGGACCTGGTCGACCTCGCCGTCCTGGCCCGCGAGGCCGGGCGGACCCACGGGGCCGACTTCATCCTGCTCAACCCGCTGCACGCCGCCACGCCCGTGGTGCCGCAGGAGCCGAGCCCCTACTACCCCTCGAGCCGGCGGGCCTGGAACCCCCTCTACCTGCGACCCGAGCGCTGCGACGGCTGGGACGTGGCCGAGGGCGAGGACCGCGACCGCCTCCTCGCCCTCCAGCGCCGGGGGCTCGACCTGACCCAGACCCCCCTGATCGACCGGGACGCCGTCTTCGAGGTCAAGGACGCGGCGCTCAGGATCTGCGCGGCGCAGCCGCGGGGGGCCGAGCAGCAGACCGCGTTCGAGACCTACGTCGCCCGTGGCGGCGAGGCGCTCGACCGGCTCGCGCTGGCCTTCGCGCTGGCTCGCGCCCACGGCGCGGAGGTGAGCGGGTGGCCCGAGCCGCTCCGCCGCGGCGACGCCGACGCGGTCGACGCCGCCGCAGACGAGCTGGCCGACGAGGTCGACCACCAGCGCTGGCTGCAGTGGCAGTGCGACGTCCAGCTGGCCGCCGCCCAGCGCACGGCGACCGAGGCGGGCATGGCGATGGGCCTGATGACCGACTCGCCGTCGGGGTCGACGCCGAGGGGGCGGACGGCTGGACCCTCGCCGGCACCCTCGCGACGGGCATCACCGTCGGCGCGCCCCCGGACCCCCTGGCCCAGCGGGGCCAGGACTGGCGGCTGCCCCCGCTGCGCCCGGACCGGCTGGCGGCGACCGGGTACGCGGCGTTCCGCGAGCTCATCGGCCAGAACGTCCGCCACGCCGGCGGCCTCCGGATCGACCACGTCATGGGCCTGTTCCGCCTGTTCTGGATCCCCGAGGGCGTGGAGGCGACCGACGGGACCTACGTCTACACCGACGCCGAGGCGATGCTCGGCTGCCTGGCCCTCGAGGCCCACCGCGCCGGGGCGGTCGTCGTCGGCGAGGACCTCGGCACGGTGGAGGAGGGGGTCCGCGAGGCGATGGCGGAGCGGGGGATCCTCGGCTCGGCCGTGTTCTGGTTCGAGCAGCCGGCAGGGGCCACGCAGGGGTCCGACCTGGACCGGCCCGCGACGACCCGGGAGTACCGGCAGCTGGCCCTCACGTCGGTGACCACCCACGACCTGCCGACCGTCGCCGGGTGGGCGGTCGGTGAGCCGAGCCGCATCCGCGCCGCCACCGGGCAGCTGACCACCAGCGCGGAGGAGGACGCCGCCAGGGCCGCCGAGGAGCGGACCGCGCTGCTCGACCTGCTCGTCGCCGAGGGGGTGCTCGACGAGGGGGCGCGCACGGACGCCGGGGCGATCGCCAGCGCGGTCCACGCCTTCGTGGCCCGCACCCCGTCCCTGCTGGTCGGGGCGGGCCTGGCGGACGCCATCGGGGACCTCCGCCAGCCGAACCTGCCCGGGACCGGCCAGGAGACCTACCCCAACTGGCGCCTCCCCCTCGCCGTGCCCCACCCCCGCGGCGACGACATCGGCGGCCTGCTGCCCCGCTCGGCCCCCCTGCTGCTCGGCGAGCTCCTCGCCGACCCCGGCGTCACCGAGCTCGCCGCCGTCCTGTCCGCCGGGCGGCAGCGCTGAGCCCACGGGGGACGTGCCACACTCGGGCGCCGCATGGCCGCCGTCGATCCCTCCCCCTCCCCCGACGGCCAGGTCGACCGCGCACCCCTCCCCCCGGAGGTCAGGCGCGCCGTCGCGGCGGTCGTGATCGCGCGCGTCGGCATCAACGCCGGCATCCGGGTCGTGTACCCGTTCCCGCCCGCGATCGCCCGGGGGCTCGGGACGACCCTCGACCGGGTGGCCGACCTGACGGCGCTCGGCAGCATCGTCGGCGTGCTCGCGCCCCTCGCCAGCCGGCTGGCCGAGCGCGTCGGGCGCCGCGCGGTCATGCTCGGCGCGCTGGCGGCCACCCTGGCCGGGGCCGCCACGCTCGGGGTGGCCCCGTCGGTCGCGGTCGCCGCGGTCGGGTTCGCGCTGATCGGCCTCGGCAAGCCCGGCTTCGACGTGCCCATGCAGGGGTGGTTCGGCGCCCGGGTGCCCTACGAGCGGCGCGGACGGGTGCTCGGGACGGTCGAGCTCACGTGGGCCGGCGGCCTGCTCGCCAGCGTGCCGCTCAGCGGGTGGCTGATCGCCCGGACCTCGTGGCGGGCGCAGTTCGCCGTCGTCGCGGTCCTGGTCGTCGTGGGGCTCGTGGCCGTCACGACCCTCATGGACGGGCAGGACCACCGCGCCGAGGGCCGCCGCGCCGACCTCCGCTGGACCCGGCCGCGCATCGCCCTCCTCGTCGTCGTCGGCCTCTTCAGCCTGGCCGCGCAGGGCCTCTTCGTCGTCTACGGCGCGTGGCTCGAGACCGACATCGGCCTCGACGTCGCCGGCATCGGCCTGTTCACCCTGGTGGTCGTCGGCTCGGAGCTGGCCGGGGAGGGGTGGGTCGCCGCCGTCGGCGACCGCGTCGGCCTGCGGCGCTCGGTCATCGGCGCGCTGGTCGTGTCGGCCGTGGCCTACGCCGCCCTCGGCCTGGTCGGTGGAGCCCTGGCCGGCGCGATCGCCGTCGTGGTGGTGTGGTTCGTCGGCTACGAGGTCAGCATCGTCGCCTCGATCCCGCTGGCGACCGAGCTGGGCGGGGCCGGCCGTGACCGCCTGCTGGGCGCGATGGTCGCGGTCATCGCGATCGCCCGCGCCGCGGGGGCGCTGATCGCACCGGCGCTGTTCACCGCCGGCGGCATCGCCCTGGCCGGAGCGGCCGCCGCGGCCTGCGCGGCCGTCGGGGCGGTGGTGATGGCCGTCGCGGTGCCCGAGCCCGCCGACGTGCCGGACGGCGGCGCGACCCCCTAGGCTCACCGCGACCGCCTGCCGACCCGAGCCGATCCGTGCCGATCCAAGGAGCCGCCGCCATGTCCGTCCTCGACCTCTTCAGCCTGAACGGCCGCGTGGCCATCGTCACGGGCGCCTCCTCGGGCCTGGGCGTGCACGCGGCGACGGGGATGGCGGAGGCCGGCGCGGACCTGGTGGTGGTCGCCCGCCGGGCGGAGAAGCTGGCGGACACCAAGGCCGCGGTCGAGGCGGCGGGTCGCGAGTGCGTCGTCGTCACCGGGGACGTGGCGGACCCCGTGACCGGCACCCGGGCCGTCGAGGCGGCGATGGAGGCCTACGGCAAGGTCGACGTGCTGGTCAACAACGCCGGGATCGGGACCGCGGTCCCGGCCACGCGCGAGACGCCGGAGCAGTTCCGCCAGGTCATCGACATCAACCTCAACGGCTCCTACTGGATGGCCCAGGCGTGCGGGCGGGTCATGGAGCCGGGGTCGTCGATCATCAACATCTCCTCCATCCTCGGCATCACCACCGGCGGCCTGCCCCAGGCCGCCTACGCGTCGTCGAAGGCCGGGGTGCTCGGGCTGACCCGCGACCTCGCCCAGCAGTGGACCGGTCGGAAGGGCATCCGCGTGAACGCGATCGCGCCGGGCTTCTTCGAATCCGAGATGACCGACCAGTACCCCGACGGCTACCTCGACCAGGTGATGCACCGCGTCCCCGCGGGTCGGACGGGCAACCCCGAGGAGTTCGTCGCCGCGGTCGTGTTCCTGGCCAGCGACGCGTCCGGCTACTGCACCGGCGCTTGCCTGCCCGTGGACGGCGGGATCCTCCTGACATGACCTGACCGCCCATCATCCGATCGGTTGATCCCGATCGCGCCACCCGGCCATCCCGGGACCGCCGGGGAGGGGATGTGGCGGGCCTGGGGCCGCACCTACCGTCGAGCGCACAGTCGAGCTGGGAGCGTGCGCATGGCGGTCATCGAGGTCCGCGATCTGGTCAAGTCCTACGACGGCAGGCCCGTCGTCGACGGCGTGTCCCTCACCGTCGACGCCGGTGAGGTCTTCGCCATCGTCGGCACCAACGGGGCCGGCAAGACCACGACGGTCGAGTCGATCCTCGGGCTCCGCCGCCCGGATGCCGGCACGATCCGCGTCCTCGGGATGGATCCCCAGCGGGATCGGGCGGCGGTCGCCCTGCGCGTGGGCGCCCAGCTGCAGGAGAGCCGCCTGCCGGCGAAGATCACCGTCACCGAGGCGCTCGAGCTGTACGCGTCGTTCTACCCCGACCCCCTCGACGGCGAGGAGCTGCTCGCGGACCTCGGGCTGACCGAGAAGGCCGACGGCCGCTACGCCCAGCTGTCCGGCGGGCAGCGCCAGCGGGTCAACGTCGCGCTCGCGCTGATCGGCAACCCCGAGATCGCCGTGCTGGACGAGCTGACCACCGGCCTCGACCCGCAGGCCCGGCGCGAGACCTGGTGGCTGGTCGAGCGGATCCGCGACCGCGGCGTCACCGTCGTGCTGGTCACCCACTTCATGGAGGAGGCCGAGCGGCTCGCCGACCGCGTCGCGGTGTTCGACGCCGGCCGGATCATCGCCACGGGCACGCCGACGTCGCTCACGACCGGCGCGTCCGCCGAGCAGCGGCTCCGCTTCCGGCCCTCCCAGCCGGTCGACGACGCGGTGCTGCGCGCCGTGGACGACGTCAGCGACGTCGCGCGGCACGGCGACCGGGTCGAGGTCCTCGGCACCGGCGGCGTCATCCAGGCCGTCCTGGCGGCCCTCACCCGCGACGGCGTCGTGGCCGAGGAGCTCCGCGTCGACCAGCCCTCCCTCGACGACGCGTTCGTGGCCCTCACCGGCCGCCCGTCGCACGCCGACCAGCTGCAGAGGAGCACCCAGTGAGCGCGACCACCACCATGACCGCCACCGAGACCCGGCTGTTCCTGCGCGAGCCCGGTGCGGTGTTCTGGGCCCTGGCCTTCCCAGCGCTGCTCCTCGTCGTCCTGGGGACGGTCTTCCCGGGGGCGCAGGACCCGAGCGAGGACCTCGGCGGGGCCCGGCTGGTCGACCTGTACGCGCCGATCGCGCTGACCCTCGGCCTGCTGACCGTCGGCACGAACACGCTGCCGGTCGCGCTCGCCACGTCCCGCGAGCTCGGCGTGTTCCGGCGCCTGTCGATCACCCCCGTCCACCCCCGGTCCCTGCTGGCGGCGCACCTCGCGGTCCAGGTGGGTGCGGCCGTCACCGCGGCGGTGATCGCCGTGGCCGTCGGCGTGGTGGCCTTCGACCTGCCGGTGCCCGAGGCGCCGCTGTGGTTCGCCGTCGCGTTCGTGCTGGCGGCCGCGGCGTCGCTCTCGATCGGGCTGCTGATCGGGTCGACGGCGCGGACGACGGCGGCCGGCCAGGGCATCGGCATGGCGGTCTACTTCCCGCTGCTGTTCTTCGCCGGCGTGTACTTCCCCCGCGAGGTCATGCCCGACGGGTTGCGGCTCGTCAGCGACCTGACGCCGGCTGGCGCGGCGGTCCAGGCCCTGCAGGACAGCTGGTGGGGCAGCCCGCCGACGGCGTCTAGCCTGCTCGTCATGCTCGCCTGGACGGTCGTCACCGGAGCCGTGGCCGCACGGCTGTTCCGCTGGGGATGAGCACTCCCGGCGGTCTCGCCGCACCCAGCCCGTGGGACCGGGGGTTCGACCGCCTCGCCGCGTGGTCCCCGTACCTCACGCTGGCGGTCGCGACCGCGGTCGCCATGACCGTCTCCGGCCCGCGGGACGGTGCCGCCGGCACGCTCGGGCTGGCCGCGCTGGCCGCCGCCTGGTCGGGGGTGCTGGTGGGCGTCGATCCGGCACGCGCCGACCGGCCCGTGGGGCTGGTCAGGCTCCACTACGCCGGCATGCTCGCGTTCGGGCTCGTCCTCAGCCTGCGGGAGCCGGTCTACTTCGTCTACGTCATCAGCGGCTTCTTCCAGGCCCACGTGATGCGGAGCTGGTGGCTGACCACGGCCGGCGTGGCCGCGACCTCGCTGCTGGTGAACATCCAGATCGTGGCGCACGACCCGACCGGGGAGAGCTGGACCACCTACGGCATCGTCGTCGCCATCCAGACCGCGGCGATCACCATGGGGATGCTCGGCGGCGAGAAGCTGAACGAGCTGAGCGAGCAGCGGCGCGGGGCCCTCGCCGAGCTCGAGGCGGCCCAGCGGGAGAACGAGGGCCTCCACGCCCGCCTGCTCGCCCAGGCGCGGGAGGCCGGGATCCTCGACGAGCGCCAGCGGATGGCCCAGGAGATCCACGACACCCTCGCCCAGGGGCTGACCGGCATCATCACCCAGCTCGAGGCGTCCCGTCAGGCCGGCGAGCCCGCCGACCGGGACCGCCACGTCGGCGTGGCCGCGCAGCTCGCCCGCGAGACCCTCGCCGAGGCCCGGCGCTCCGTCGACGCGCTCCGGCCGGGAGTGCTCGAGGTCACGCGGCTCGCCGGCGCCCTGGCCGAGGTGGCCGGCGGGTGGGCCGCTCGGACCGGCGTCGCCGCAGAGGTGGCCACGACGGGGACCGCGCACCCCCTCGACCCCGACGTCGAGGTCGCGCTGCTGCGGATCGCCCAGGAGGCGCTCGCGAACGTCGAGCGGCACGCCGCCGCCAGCCGCGTCGCGGTCACCCTGTCCTTCATGGACGACGAGGTCTCGATCGACGTGGTCGACGACGGGGTCGGCTTCGTCGCGGACGACCCCGGCGCCCGGCACGGCTTCGGGCTCGTCGGCATGCGCGAGCGGGCGGGGCACGTCGGCGGCCGGCTCAGCGTCGAGTCGACCCCAGGGGAGGGGACGGCGGTGTCCGCCACCGTCCCGGTGTCCCCAGGTGCCGCAGCGGAGGGGACCTCGGCCGTCGCCGGATCCGTGGGGGCGACGGGTGGGTGAGGCCGAGGGCACGCGCCCCGTCCGGGTGCTGATCGTCGATGACCACCCGGTTGTCCGCGACGGGCTGCGGGGCATGTTCGCCGGCACCGAGGGCATCGAGGTCGTGGGAGACGCGGGGGACGGCGCCGAGGCGGTGGCCCGCTCCCGCGCGCTCGACCCGGACGTGGTGCTGATGGACCTCCGGATGCCGGGCGTCGACGGGGTGTCGGCCATCCGCGCGCTGGCCGAGAACGGCGTGGCGGCCCGTGTGGTGGTGCTGACCACGTACGACACCGACTCCGACGTGCTGCCCGCCATCGAGGCCGGCGCCACCGGCTACCTGCTGAAGGACGCGCCGCGGGACGAGCTGCTCCGCGCCGTCCGGGCGGCCGCCGCCGGCGAGGCGGTCCTGTCACCGCCGGTGGCGACGCGGTTGATGGGGCAGGTGCGCCGCCCGGCGGGCGCTGGGGTCAGCGACCGGGAGCTCGAGATCCTCCGCGCCGTCGCACGCGGCGAGACCAACGGCCAGATCGCCCGCGCCCTGTTCATCAGCGAAGCGACCGTCAAGACCCACCTGGTCCACCTCTACGCGAAGCTCGGCGTCAACGACCGGGCGGCCGCGGTCGCCGAGGGCTTCGAGCGGGGCCTGCTCGTGCCCGGCGCCGGCGCCTGACGGCTCTCCCCTCCCTCGGGCACGGATCGACTCCGCACCTGCACGGATCGACTCCGGAGGGTCAGGCGCCCCGCCCTCCCCGGGGCACGGATCGACTCCGCACCCCCACGGATCGACTCCACTGGAGGGGGTGGAAACCCGCTGACCAGGGAGTCCGGGCACAGATCGGCACTCACCCGTGGACCGAGCCCCTCTCCCGGAGTCGATCCGTGCTCGCGAGGCGCGCCTGCCCACGGTCGTGGGGCCGACCAGACCCCTCCGGGAGGGGCCGTCGGAGTCGATCCGTGGGAGGTGGGCGCGGACTGCTGGTGCCCGGCGCCGGCGCCTGACGGGCCCGGTCAGACCAGGGCCCGGTCAGACCAGGCTGACCGCCCGGACCCCCGAGGCGCCGATCGCCGACGCGATGTCGTCGAGGACGTCGGCGGGGATGGCGGAGTCGACGGTCATGACGACGAGGGCCTCGCCCCCGGTGTCACGACGCCCCACCTGCATCGACGCGATGTTGATCCCGGCGTCGCCGAGCTTGCCGCCGATGATGCCGACCACGCCGGGTTTGTCGGTGTAGCGGAAGAACACCATGTGGTCCGCCGGCTCGGTGTCGATGTCGAAGTCCCACACCTGAACGAGCCGCGGCTTGTGGGCGGGGCCGACGAGGGTGCCGGCCACCGCGTCCTCCCCCGCCGTGAGCCGGACGAGGGACACGAAGTCGACCGACTCCTCGGAGGTGAGGGTGGACAGCACCAGGTCGCGGTCGCTCGCGATGAGGGGGGCGTTGACGAACGTCACCGGCTCGTGCACCACGTCGGTCAGGAGCCCGCGGAGCGCTGACAGGTTCAGCGCCTGGGTCTCCTCGCCGGCGATCCGGCCGCGGTACTCGACCGTGACGTCACCGGTGGTCCCGTGGCCGCCGGCGATCGCGGTGAGCAGGCGGCCGAGGGTCTCGGTCAGCGGCATGTAGGGCTTGACCGCCTCGGGGATGCCGCCGCCGACCTGGACGTTGACCGCGGAGGGGACGAACTCGCCGTCGAGGGCCAGGGCGACCGCCTCGGCGACCTGGGTGCCGGCCTTGTCCTGCGCCTCGTCGGTCGATGCGCCGAGGTGCGGGGTCGCCACCAGGTTCGGCAGGCCGAGGAGCGGGCTGTCCCCGGGCGGTTCGCTGTCGAAGACGTCGAGGGCGGCCCCGCGGATCCACCCCTCGGTCAGGGCCGCGTGCAGCGCCGACTCGTCGACCAGCCCGCCGCGGGCGGCGTTGACGACCAGCCCGCCGGGTCCGAGGGCCTGCAGCTCGGCCTTCGAGACGATGCCGGTCGTCTCCGGCGTCTTCGGCAGGTGGATCGTGATGATGTCCGCCGCCTCGCAGACGCCCAGGACGGTGGGGACGAGCTCCACGCCCAGCCGGGCCGCCCGCTCAGGCGTGACGTAGGGGTCGTAGGCGACCAGGCGGACGCCGAAGGCCATCAGCCGCTGGGCGACCAGGGTCCCGATGCGCCCGAGGCCCAGCACCCCGACGGTCTTGCCGGCCAGCTCGACGCCCTGCAGCGTCGACCGCAGCCACTCCCCCCGGCGGAGGGACGCGTCCGCCTCGGGGACCCTCCGGGCCAGGCTGAGGAGGAGCGCCACCGCGTGCTCGGCGGCGGAGATGATGTTGGACTGCGGGGCGTTGCAGACCAGGACGCCGCGGGCGGTCGCCGCCTCGATGTCGACGTTGTCGAGGCCGATCCCCGCGCGCGCGACGACCTTGAGGTTGTCCGCCGCGGCCAGGACGTCGGCGTCGATGGTCGTGGCCGACCGCACGACCACGGCGTCGTAGGCGCCGATGGCCGCGACCAGCTCGTCCTTGGGCAGCCCGGTGCGCACGTCGACGTCGAAGCGCTCGCTGAGCAGCGACACGCCGGCGTCGCTGAGGGCGTCGGCAACGAGGACCTTCACTGGGCAGCACAACCTTCCGAGACTCTGACCACCGGTGCGGCGCCCAACGATAGGCGGGTCGGCCCGCCCGGCACGTCGCCGAACCGTGGCAACCCGGCCGAGGCCCGTCGCCGCGTCAGCGGGGAGCGGGGATCGCGGGTCCGACCGGCCCCGCCACCAGGTCGCGGTCGCGGGCGCGCAGCCAGCGGGTCACCTCCGCGGCGGGCTGGGGGCGGGCGAACAGGAAGCCCTGCCCGACGTCGCAGGAGAGCCCCGCCAGCTCGGCGGACGCGGTCGCGTCCTCGATGCCCTCCGCCACGACCGTCAGCCCCAGGTTGTGCCCGAGCTCGATGACCGAGCGGACCAGCGCGGTGTCCTCGGGCGAGTCGAGCATCGCCGCGACGAACGTGCGGTCGACCTTCAGCTCCGAGACCGGCAGCCGGCGCATGAAGCCCATCGAGGAGTACCCGGTCCCGAAGTCGTCGATGGACAGGGTGATGCCGGCGTCGTGCAGCCGCTCGAGGATCACGAGGGCCTTGGCGGGGTCCGCGGTGATCGAGCTCTCGGTGATCTCGAGCCGCAGGAGGGCCGGCGGCACGTCGTGGGCGGCCAGGGCCCGCTCGACGCGGTCGGGCAGGTCGTCGCGGTGCAGCGACCGCGGTGAGACGTTGACCGCCACCTGGACCGGCTGACCCTCGTCCAACCAGTCGCGGACCTGGTGGAGGGCGAGGTCCAGGACGACGTCGGTCAGCCCGTCGATCAGCCCGGTCTGCTCGACCACCGGCAGGAACGCCGCGGGCGGCAGCAGGCCGCGGGTCGGGTGCTGCCAGCGGACCAGCGCCTCGACCCCCGCGAGCGCCCCGGTCCGCAGGGACAGCTTCGGCTGGTAGTGGAGCACCAGCTGGTCGTCGATCAGGCCGCGCCGCAGCTCGGCGAGGAGCCCGAGCCGCGACGGCGTGTTGGTGTCGGCCGACGGGTCGTAGACCTCCACGCCGGTCTTCAGGTCCTTCGCGGTGTACATGGCGATGTCGGCCTCCCGCAGGCAGGCGTCGATCGTCGGGCGACCCGTCTGGCCGTCGCTCACCGCGACCCCGACGCTCGCGTCGACGGCGAGCTCGAACCCGTCGATGCTGAACGGCGCGGTGAGGGCGGCGACCAGCCGCTCGGCTGCCGCGCAGGCCGTCGCGGGGTCCACGCCGGGCACGAGCACCGCGAACTCGTCCCCGCCCAGGCGCGCCACGACGTCATCGTCGCGCAGCTCCGCGGTGATCCGCGCGGCGACCTCGACGAGCAGCCGGTCGCCGTAGGCGTGGCCCAGGGTGTCGTTGATCTCCTTGAAGCGGTCGAGGTCCATGACGAGCACGGCGAGGGGTTCCGCAGGGGTCGCGGTGGCCACCAGGGCCGCGCCCCGATCGAGCAGGGCCGCGCGGTTGGGCAGGCCGGTCAGCTCGTCGTGGTGGGCCTGGTGCGTCAGCTCGGCCTGCAGCTCGACGCGCTCGGTCACGTCGCGGCCGGTCAGGACGACCGCGTCGATCAGCGGGTCGGCACGCCGATCGGTCGCCTGCACCTCGATGTGACGCCACCCCCCGGTCGCGTGCGCGATCCGCACGGTGACCACGGCCGCCTGGTCGTCGGTCACCCCGTCGAGGAGGCCGTCGATCGCCGCGGCGTCGTCGGGGTGCACGGCGTCGCGCGCCACCATCCCGACGGCGTGTTCGGGAGGCCACCCGAGCACGTCGCCGACCGATCGCGACGCGAAGCTGATCCTGCGGTCGGCGGCGACCAGCCAGGTCAGGTCGGACGACGCGTGGACGAGGGACCGGAAGCGGTGCTCGACGGCGAGCGCGCCGAGCAGGTCGTTGAAGGCCTGCGCCGTGCGGCCCAGGCCGTCCGCCGAGTCCACCACCAGCGCGTGCGCCGCCGGCGCCAGCTCGACGGCACCGCTAGCGGCCCCGGTCCGCAGCGACTCCGCCACCCGCGCCATCCTCACCACGAGGGCGTCCAGGCGACGCCCCACGACGCCTCGGGCGACCAGCCAGTTGAGCAGGGCGAGGAGCAGGCCAGCGGCGAGGCAGCTGGCCCAGAACCGCGGCGCGAGCGCGTAGGTGGCCGGCACGCCGAGCAGCAGGGCGAAGAACGGGAAGACGATGCCGATCGCCAACCCCAGCGAGGCCATGGCGAGCGCGAGGTCGACGAACGCGCCCCGGCGCGCCGATCGGTCACCCGGGGCCACCGTCGACCCAGGTCCCGTGCCCATCGCACCTGTGATCGGCCGGGACGGGCGCCACCTGACCACTCCGGCCGGATCCCGCCGCGGGCTACGGCTCGAACGGCACGTCCAGCGGGCCGGGCGCGAGCTCGAACTGGTGGGTCGCGGCCAGGCGCAGCTCGACGGCGGTCGGCCACGCGTTGGCGGTGCAGCCGCGGAGCGTGCCGCTCTGCTGCTCCATCACCGGCGCGACCGCACCCGGTGTGGTGCAGCGGAGGTGGTGCATGCCGAGGAGGTGACCGACCTCGTGGTTGATCAGCATGGTGCGGTAGGTGGCCAGGCCACCGGCCCCGAGATCCGGCCAGTGCGGGACGGCCTCACGCCACCGGATGGCGTTCAGGACCACGCGAGCGCCGATCTGGCACGAGAACTCCTCGCCGACGTCGTAGGGCTCGCACAGCCGCTGCGCGTCCGGCCCCTCGGCCAGGACGATCACGTGCGGCGCGTCCGGTTCGAGGACGAAGTCGAAGCCGGCCTGCTGCCAGCCGCGGGGGTCCTCGAGGACGGCCGGGATGACCTCGAGCGCATCGGCCACGGCGGGGTCGGTCGTGGCCAGCTCGATGCGGTACGGGATCACCACGACCGCGTCCGCGGGCTCCGCGGCCGAGGGCTCCACGGTGGGCGCGGGGGTGGGCGGCACGGTGGGCGCGGGTGTGGCGGTGGCTGACGAGACGGCCGCGACGCTCGGGCGTGCCCCCACGCCGCCGGTGCGCTCGGGCCCCACACGGCCGCCGTCCACGACGCCGGCCCACCCGATCACCGCGAGCGCGATGACGGCGACGGCGAGGAGCCGTGGCGGACGTCCCATCACGTCCAGCTTGCCGCATCACCGCCACGACCTGCGCCGTTGTGGTTCACCCGGCGTCGAACCTGCCGATCAGAGCCGTGATGGCCGTCACGCCAGATCGTGATCGCGGAGCCCTCCCGGCGCTCCGGCGACTCGCCGCGCCCCTCGTGGTCTTCCTCCTCGTCGGGGTGCTCTCGCTGCTGGCCGCCCACCGCATCGCCGTGCGCGACCGTGAGGCGATGCTCGACCGCGACCTGGCCGAGCAGGTCGGTGTGACCGAGGCGCGCATCGAGCGGTTCGGCAGCCTGGTCGCCGGCGCGGCAGCGCACTACTCCCAGACCCGCCACGACCCGGCGATGGTCACCGACACCGAGCTGCAGCGGTACATGCGCTCGGTCGGGGCGGACGAGCGGTACGACGACCTCCCCCACGGCCTCACCTACATCGCCCGCGTCCGCGAGGACCAGGTCGAGTCCTACGAGTTCCGCCGGCAGATGGGCCGGCCCCGCTTCGAGGTGCAGGACGGTCCGTTCCGGGTCCACCAGGCGATCATCTGGGCCCAGTCGGCCGACGTGGGGGCGCACGGCGCCCGGCTGGACGTCGACCCGGAGCGGGCGACGGTGCTCGAGGAGTCCCTGCGCCTCGACGAGGTGATGATGACCCCGCCGGTCCGGGGCATCGTCGACGGCGCCCGCGTCGTCAACATCTACGGGCCGATCATCAGCCGCAGCGGCGAGGGCCTGGGGTGGATCGGCACGCGCGTCGCCGTCGACCAGGTCGTGGCAGCCAGCGACGGCGAGGCGGCGCTGACCATCACCGACCACAACCTGCCGGTGATCGGCGAGGCGGTGCCGGAGGGGCACCTGCAGCGGACCGCCACCTTGGAGGCGATGGGGCGCACCTGGCAGATCGTCGACCACGCACCGACCCCGTTCGTGGGAGGGGCCGCGCTGGTGATCTGCGGGCTCCTCGCCCTGTCGGCGGCGCTGGCGGTCGCGGTGGTCCAGCAGAGCCGCCGGCGGCTGGTGTCCGACGCCGACTCCGTCCGCCGGGACCGCGACCGCTACGCGATGTTCATCGACACGATGCTGGCCACGGTGGGGGTGGGCATCATCGCCTGCGACGACCGCGGGCAGATCGTCGTCGTGAACGACGCGGCGGTGCAGATGAACGGGGGCGTGGCACCCACCGGCACGCCCGACGCCTGGCTGCAGGCCGACACGCTCAGAGACCTGGACGGGGACCCCCTCGAGCTCGAGCGCATGCCGCTGTTCCGGGCGCTGCGCGGGGAGGACGTGCACGACGAGGAGGTCGTGGTCGACGACGGCGGTGGTCCGCGCACCTACCTCGTGCAGGCCAAGCCGCTGCACGGCGACGCGCAGCGCGTCGCCGGTGCCGTGCTGGCGATGAACGACATCACCGACCGCAAGGCCGCGGAGGCCGAGACCAGCCGCCAGGCCCTGCGCGACGACCTGACGGGTCTGGCGAACCGCCGACGGCTGACGGTCGACCTGGCCGCAGCGCTGGCCGACCACCGCGACGGCGGCAGGGACGTCACCCTGCTGTTCATGGACCTCGACCGGTTCAAGCTGGTGAACGACACCAACGGCCACCACCGGGGCGACCACATGCTGGTCGAGATCGCTCGCCACCTGGAGGAGGCGGTCCACGACGGTGACGTCGCCGCCCGCATGGGTGGTGACGAGTTCGTCATCCTCTGCCGCCACGCGACCTCGACCGCCGAGGCCCGCGCGCTGGCCCACCGCATCACCGCGGCGGTGCAGCCGGCGCTCGTCGTCGAGGGGGCGCAGCCGGTCCGCACCGGCGCGAGCATCGGCGTGGTCCGCCCCGATCGCGGGGCCGACGTCGAGGACGTGCTGCGCCAGGCCGACCTGGCGATGTACGAGGCCAAGCGGGACAGCGGGTCCGCCATCCGGGTGTACGAGCCGCGCCTGGACCAGGACGCGGTCATCGAGTTCGCGACGGAGTCCGCGCTGCGCGTGGCCGTCGCCGACCGCACCCTCGACCTCGTCTTCCAGCCGATCACCACGATCCCCGGGGGGCAGGTCGAGGCCGTCGAGGCGCTCGTGCGCTGGCACCACGGCGGGCTCGTCCTGACGCCGGCGTCGTTCCTCCCCCTGGCGGACGAGGCCGCCCTGACCCCGGAGATCGACCTGCTGGTCCTCGACCTCGCGTGTCGCGCGGTCGCCGCGGCGCCGTCGCGCCCGTCGGTCCACGTGAACCTCGCGAGCCGGACGCTGGCGCGCCCGGACCTCATGCGGCAGGTGGCCTTGACCCTCGCCCGCCACGACCTGGCGCCGGAGCGCCTCTGCCTCGAGGTCGGCGAGACCGTCCTGGACGGTGGGGCACCCGACGTCGTCGAGACCCTGCGGGGGCTGTCGGCGACGGGCGTCCGGTTGGCCCTCGACGACTTCGGCGTGCGCACCGCGTCCCTCAGCCACCTGCGGGGGATGCCGCTCGACGTCGTCAAGGTGCACCGGAGCGTCGTCGCGGGGTTCGGCAGCGACGACGCCGACGAAGCCCTGGCCGCGGCCGCGGTCCGCGTGGCGGCCAGCCGAGGTGTGCGGACGGTCGCGGCCGGGATCGAGACCGAGGCGCAGATGCGCGCGGCGGCCCGGATCGGCTGCGACCTCGCGCAGGGCTTCCTGGTCGGACGGCCCGGCCCGCTGCCGGCCCCGGCCAGCGCGACCCCCCTCCCCGCGACGGCCTGACCGGGGATCGGGTCCGGACCGGTCGGCGGATCACCGACGCGGGTCAGCTCCGGGGCTCGCTCCCCCGGCGGCGCCGGCGGGCGCGGAGGCGCGGGAGGGGCCCGCTTCGGGTGGTGCGACGGGTGACCGCGTCGAGGTCGGCTGCGCGCTGCCGGGCCATCTCGTAGGACAGGGCTTGCATGGTGCGCTCCTCGGTACGATGGTGCTGTAAGGGTCTTGTGCCTCTGATGGTGGTTACACCGTACGCGTTAGGAGTAAGGACTTCAAGTGGATTTCGGGTATTACGGCGACGTCGGGTTCGAGCTGGCGAACCTCGAGCCCTACGACGAGCCGGGCGACGATGCGCTGCGGGCCTTCGTCGGCCGCCACTTCCCCGGGTGGCTCGACGACCTGGTCGACGCGGACCTCGTGGCCCTGCGGGCGGTCCACGTCGAGCTCCGGGAGGCGCTGGCGGACGACGACGACGCCTCGGCCGTCGAACGGCTCAACGCGCTCCTCGCCGCCCACCCGGTCAGCCCCCAGATCTCGGGCCACGCCGCGGCGGCGGACGGCGAGCCCCACTGGCACCTCCACCTCACCCGAGAGGGGGTGGCGGTCGCCGAGCGGGTCACGTCCGTGGCGCTCGTCGGCCTGGTGGCGACGCTGCTCGACGCCGGCCTCGACCGCCGTGGGGTGTGCGCCCACGACCGGTGCGCCGACCTCTACCTCGACCTCTCCCCCGGCCGCACGCGCCGCTACTGCTCCGAGACCTGCGCCAACCGCGCGAACGTGGCCGCCTGGCGCGCCCGGAAGCGGGCAGAGGAGGGGCGGGGGTGACGCCGACGGCCGGTCCCGCGGGGGTCAGGCCTGCACGATCGGCGGCGGCGTGCCCCAGCCGGCGGGCTGCCCGCCACGCGGGTCGTAGCCGAACGCCTGCACCAGGCTGATGCCGAACTCCCGCAGCGTCGCCTCGGTCTGGGCGTCGATCGCCTGCCCGGACGGGGCGCCGATCGCCACCTTCGACGGATCAGCCGGGTCGTACCAGGCCGGCCACAGCAGCCCTGGCCGCGGGGGGATCGCCGCGTACCCGATCGTCATGGCCTTCTGGTGGCCGAACGGCGCGCTGCCGTCGAGGGGTCGGATGAGGTAGTCGACGCGGACCTGGGGCTGGTTGTTGATGTAGACGCCGGTCTGGCGTGCCCCCTGCACGTGCGCGACGGCCCGCTGGCCCGTCGCGACGAGGTGGGCGGCCTGCTTCGCCTTCGCCCGGCCGCGCAGGACGAACGCGCCGAGCAGGAGGGGGCCCGCCAGGACGCTGAGGGCGATGAACGCCGCCCACCCGAGCGTCGAGCCGGTCAGCTCCACCCCGTTGCCGAGGGCGAGGACGAGGGCCGTCACCAGACCGACCGGCGGGGCCACGAACCAGGTCCGGGGTCCCCAGGTGAACGCCGACACGATGAACAGCACGAAGCCGGCGCCCATCGCCCCGAGCGCGGCCGTGGGCGGCGCGCACCCCGCGAAGCAGCGCTCGAGGGACGCGGAGTCGATCACCTCGGTGATCCCGTAGGCGAACGATGCGCCCGCCACCGCGCTCAGGACGACGCCGACGACGGTCTTCACTGGACCCACCTCGCACGCCGGTTGTCGGGGGTCGGGAGCCGGCGTGGTGCTGCGCACTCAACCACGCCGGCGGTGTCACGTCGACGACATTTCGGTGACGTCGCCTAGCGCTGCAGCCAGCTCATCATCGACCGCAGCTCGCGGCCGACGTGCTCGATCTGGTGCTCGGCGCCCCGTCGGCGCATCGCCTTGAACGACGCCTGGTTCGCCTGGTTCTCGAGGATCCAGTCACGGGCGAACGTGCCGTCCTGGATCCGGCCGAGGATGCCGCGCATCCGCTCCTTGGTGTCCTCGTCGACCACCACGGGACCGGAGACGTAGTCGCCGTACTCGGCGGTCTCCGACACCGAGTACCGCATCCCGGCGAGGCCGCCCTCGTACATCAGGTCGACGATCAGCTTGAGCTCGTGCAGGCACTCGAAGTAGGCGACCTCCGGCTGGTACCCGGCCTCGACCAGGACCTCGAAGCCGGTCTGGACCAGCGCCGACGCGCCGCCGCAGAGGACGGCCTGCTCACCGAAGAGGTCGGTCTCGGTCTCCTCCTCGAAGGTGGTCTCGATCGCGCCGGCCCGGGTCCCGCCGATGCCCTTCGCGTAGGCCAGGGCGAGGTCGCGAGCGCTGCCGGTCGCGTCCTGGTGGACGGCGAACAGGCACGGCACGCCCGCACCCTCCGTGTAGACGCGGCGGACGAGGTGGCCGGGGCCCTTCGGGGCGACCATGCAGACGTCGACGTCGGGCGGCGGCTCGATCTGGTGGTAGTGGATGTTGAAGCCGTGGGCGAAGAACAGGGCGTTGCCGGCCTCGAGGCCCGGGAAGATCTCGTCGTGGTACAGCCGTGCCTGGGTCTGGTCGGGCACCAGGATCATCACGACGTCCGCCTGCTTGGCGGCGTCGGCCACGCTGGCCACCGACAGGCCGGCCTCCTCGGCGTCCTGGCGGCTCGACGAGCCCTCGTACAGCCCGACGACGACGGAGACGCCGCTCTCGGCGAGGTTGCGGGCGTGGGCGTGGCCCTGTGAGCCGTAGCCGATGATCGCGACGGTCTTGTGGCTGAGGAGGTCGAGGGACGCGTCGTCGTCGTAGTACATGGTGGGCATCGCGGTTGGTCCTGTTCGCTGGGTTCGGTGGGTGGTGTGGGTGGCTGGGGTCCTCAGATCGCGCCGGACCTCGGCGTCAGCCGAGGCAGGCCCCGATCGTGCGCCGCTACGCGCTGCGCTCGAGGCGGAGCGCCCGTCCTTCGGTGATCGACTTGGCCCCCCGGCCGACGGCGATGAGGCCGGAGCGGACCAGCTCGCGCACCCCGTAGGGGCTGAGCAGGCGCAGCATCGCCTCGAGCTTGTCGGTCGCGCCGGTCGCCTCGACCACGACCGAGTCGTGGTCGACGTCGACGATCTTGGCGCGGAACACGTTGGCGATCTCGATGATCTGGGCGCGGACGCCCGGCTCGGCGGCGACCTTCACGAGCCACAGCTCGCGGTCGACCGACGACTCCTCCTCGAGCTCGACGATCTTCAGCACGTTGACGAGCTTGTTGAGCTGCTTGGTGACCTGCTCGAGCGGCTGCGCCGCCGCGTCGACGACGATGGTCATGCGCGACACGTCGGCGACCTCGGTCGGGCCGACGGCGAGGCTCTCGATGTTGAACCCGCGCCGGCTGAACAGCCCGGCGACGCGGGCCAGGACGCCGGGGCGGTTCTCCACCAGGACGCTGAGGGTGTGCTTGGCCATGGGGTCTGGTCCTCTGCGGAGGGGTGCTGGCCGGGCAGGCGCTAGCTCGGCGGGCCGGCGGAGGTGAGGTCCTCGCCCTCACCGCGTTCCGCGGCCTGCTTGCGGGCCACCCAGTCCTCCATGGACTCGATGATCGAGTCGTTCGACTGGCCGGCGGGGATCATCGGGAACACCTTCTCCTCGGGGTCGACCCGGAAGTCGATGACCACGGGCCGGTCCCGCACGGCGAAGGCCTTCTCGAGCGTCGGCTCGAGCTCGGCGACGGTGGAGACGCGGAACCCCTCACAGCCCATCGCCTCAGCCAGCTTCACGAGGTCGGGCACGTCCTGGCCCAGGTCGATCGAGGAGAAGCGGCGGTCGTAGAACAGCTCCTGCCACTGGCGGACCATGCCGAGGACGCCGTTGTTGAGGACGGTGAAGATGACCGGGATCCCCTCGGTGGAGGCGGTGGCCAGCTCCTGCAGGGTCATCTGGAACGACCCGTCCCCGTCGATGAGGATGACCTGCGCATCGGGCCGTCCGGCCTTCGCGCCGATCGACGCGGGGACGCCGAAGCCCATCGTCCCGAGGCCACCGGAGTTGATCCACTGGCGGGACCGGTCGTAGGTGATCAGCTGGCTGGCCCACATCTGGTGCTGGCCGACGCCGGTGACGATGATCGAGTCCTCCGCCCGTGCCGCGTCGATCGCGCGCACCACGGTCTGGGGCTTGAGGGGGCCGTCGGGCTCCTGGACGTGGCGGAGGGGGTGATCGGCCTTCCATCCGCGCAGGGTGTCCCACCACGCCGACAGGTCGGCCTGGGTCGCACCGCCGTCGAGCAGCTTGCCGAGGGCCTCGACGAGCTGGCCGAGGACGGTCCCGACGTCCCCGACGATCGGCACGTCGACGAGCTTGTTCTTGCCGATCTCGGCCGGGTCGACGTCGACGTGGATCACCTTGGCGTGCGGCGCGAAGGCGTCGAGCTTGCCGGTGACCCGGTCGTCGAAGCGGGTGCCGAGGCCGATCAGCAGGTCGGCCCGCTGCAGCGCGGTGACGGCGGTCCAGTGGCCGTGCATGCCTGGCATGCCGAGGTGCTGTGCGTGGCTGTCGGGGAACGCGCCGCGCGCCATCAGGGTGGTGACGACGGGCAGCTCGAGGAGCTCGGCGAACTGCGCGAGCACCTCCTCGGCACCGGAGGCGATGATCCCGCCGCCGGCGTAGATGACCGGCCGCTCAGCGGCGAGGATCGCGTCCGCCGCCTCGCGGACCATCTTCGAGTGGCCGCGGACCGTCGGCTTGTAGCCCGGCAGGGAGACCCGCTCGGGCCACTCGAACCGGGTGAGGGTGGCGGCCAGGACGTCCTTCGGGATGTCGATCAGGACGGGGCCCGTGCGGCCGGTGGAGGCGATGTGGAACGCCTCGGCGATCGCGCCCGGGATGCGGTCGGGGCTCGACACCATCTCGTTGTGCTTGGTGACCGGCATGGTGATGCCGGTGATGTCGGCCTCCTGGAAGGCGTCGCCGCCCACCGCCGAGGTCGCCACCTGCCCGGTGATCGCCACGATCGGGACGGAGTCCATCATCGCGTCGGCCAGCGGCGTGACGAGGTTGGTCCCGCCGGGGCCGGAGGTCGCGATGCAGACGCCCACGCGGCCGGTGGCGTGCGCGTACCCCTCCGCCATGTGCCCCGCCCCCTGCTCGTGGCGGGCCAGCACGTGGCGGATCGACGACCCGAGCATCGGGTCGTACGCCGGCAGGATCGCCCCGCCGGGGTGGCCGAAGACGACCTCCACGCCGGCGCGCTCCAGGGACGTGATGACCGCCTGCGCTCCTGTCATCTCCATGTGATCGATCCTCCTCGGCGGGGTCCTGTGAGGGATCCCGGTTCCGCCCCGTATACGCCGACGACCTCCCGGTCCGGGAGGTCGCGTCTGATCCGTGGTCGTGTGTGCGGGGTCACACACCGAGGGCAGGGCCAGACGCCCGGGCTACTACGAGGATGCCGTAGGACCGGGTGCCGTACCCAACCACGCGATGCGTCACGGCCTCCAGTCTGCGCGCCGGGGCGCGTCAGATCAACCCGTCGGAGGGGACCCGGCCGGATGGCCCAGCGGAGACAGTGGTGGACGCCGTGGTCGCGGCTGGTACCGTGGGCTCAACGCGGGGATGGAGGGCCACAGACGGGGTTCACCTGCACCGCTGCAGACAGCCAGACCTACCACGACACACCATGCGTAGCGCGGGTTCCCGCCCCCTCGCTGCGCAACGGTGTGTCGGTCTGGTTTTGGGACTTCGTCGCCCGGTCGCCCCCGACCGCTGCACGATGTGCACTTGGGCCACGTGGAGGGCCCTGCTGCACATCCAGGCCGGGCGGTTGCTGCGCGCTCAGCGCGGGCGCGCGTAGTGGGTCGGCCCGACCAGGCAGGCGACCTGTGCGGGGTCGTCGACCTTCAGGTCCAGCACGCGGGCGGCGGCCTCGACCACCCGTGATCGCGGGAGGGTCCCGTCCTCCAGCGCGGCGAGCAGGTGGGAGTGGACGGGGCCGGCGGCGCCGGTCGAGCCGACCAGGACCAGGTCCACGCCCGCCGTGATCGCCGTCAGCGCGGCGGTCGGCTGGTCGGCGACGGCGGCGACGGCCTGCATCGACAGGTCGTCGGTCATCACGACGCCGTCGTAGGGCCGACCGTCGGTCCCGAGCTGGGTCCTGACGAACTCGACCGCGTCGGGGCTCAGCCCGAACGGCCGGTCGGGATCGATCGCGGGGACCACGAGGTGGCTCATCATCACCGCGTCGAGGTGGTCGATCGCCCGGCGGTAGGGCGCGAGGTGGACCGCGGCCAGGGCCTCGACGCTGACGTCGACGGTGGCGCTGGCCGTGTGGGTGTCGGTCGTGGTCAACCCGTGGTCGGGCAGGTGCTTGCCGGTCGTGGCGATGGCGCCGTCACCCATGCCGGCGGCGAACGCGCGCACGTAGGCGCCGGCGGTCGCGGGGTCGGCGGAGAAGGACCGGTCGCCCACGATCGTCGTGGCCGGGTCGTCCGACAGGTCCGCGACCGGCGCGAGGTTCAGGTCGACCCCCATCGACGCGAGCTGCTGGGCCAGGCCGGCGGCAGCCGCCCGGACCTGCTCGGGGGTCTGCGTCGCGGCCTGGTCGCGGGCGGACGGGAGGTGCGCGGTCACGCCGGCACGGCCGAACCGGGCGACCCGTCCACCCTCCTCGTCGACGGCGACCAGCGGCGCCACCCCGTCGGGCGCGGCCTCGTCGAGGTCCTGCACCAGCGCCCGCACCTGGTCCGCGGACTCGATCGCCGCGCCGAACAGCACCGCGGTCCCGGCGTGGTCGGCGACCATCGCCCGCACCTCGGGCGTCGCCGTCGTGGTCCGCACCGGCGCCCCGATCAGCTGGGCGACGAGCCGGGCGTCCGAGAGCCGCGCGCAGCCGGCGGCGGGGGCGGGGGAGGTGGCGGGAGCGGGGGTGGCCAGCGTCACGCAGAGGACGGCCAGCACCCCCAGGACTGCGGCAGGACGGCGGCGAGACGGCACCCGGCCACCGTAGGTCGCCGTGCCGGTGAGCTCTCACCCACGAACTCCCAGATCTGGGCCGCAGCTCCGCCGGCGGCACCGAAGCTCAGATCCAAGGTCACGCTCCGGCCCACGAACTCCCAGATCTGGGCCGCAGCTCCGCCGGCGTCACCAGAACCCAGATCTGGGTTCAGCAGACCGGTGCTACTCGACCTCCCGCAGGACGGACGGGTGGAGCTCGGTCACCGACTCCGTTCCCACGGCCCAGGTCGCGATGCGGAGCTGGTCGACGAGGACGCCGAGGGCCTCCGCCGCGGGTTCGGGTCCCTCCGCCGCGGCGGGCAGCAGCCGGCGGCCGAACCCGGCCAGGTCCGCGCCCAGGGCGAGGCACTTCACCGCGTCGACGCCGTCGGCCAGGCCTCCCGAGGCGATCACGGTCAGCGGGCGGCCCGCGGTCCGAGCGGCCACGGCGGCGCGCAGCGACTCGACGGTGGACCACCCCCACCCGGCGAAGGCCGAGGCGACCCGACCGGCCCGGTCGTCGCGGTGGCCCTCGACCGTGGCCCAGTTCGTCCCGCCCGCGCCGGCCACGTCGATCCCGGCCACACCGGCCGCGAGCAGCTCTGCGACGTCCGCCGGCGCCAGCCCGAACCCGACCTCCTTCGCGACCACCGGCACGCCGACGCCGGCGACCACCTCGGCGATCCGCTCGGCCACGCCGCCGAAGTCGGTGTCGCCGCCGGGTTGCACCGCCTCCTGGACCGGGTTGAGGTGCAGGACCAGCACGTCGGCGCCGGTGCGGTCGACCAGCTCGACGCACCCGTCGACGCCGACCTCGGCCAGCTGGACCGCGCCGAGGTTCGCGAGCAGCGGCACGTCCGGCGCGACCTCCCGGACCGCGAAGGAGCCCGCGTCCCCGCCCTCGAGCAGGATCCGCCCCGAGCCCAGGCCCACCGCGACGTGGTGCCGCTGCGCGGCGGTCGCGAGCGCGACGTTCACCCGACCGGCCTCGCTGGTCCCGCCGGTCATGCAGCTGACCAGCAGCGGCGCGGCGAGCTCCCGCCCGAACGCGGTCACCGCGGTGGACACCTCGTCGAGCGCCCGTCCCGGCAGGGCCCGGGCGTTCAGGCGCAGCCGCTCCAACCCGGTGGTGATGCCGATGTGGCCGACGTCCTCGTCGAGGGCGACCCGCAGGTGGTCGGCCTTCCGGCGCGCGGTGGCGTCGTCCACCCTCAGCCAGCCGGGCGCAGCAGCTCGTGGGCCACGACGGTCGCCTTCTGCCACGTCGGCACGACCGCCCGGTCCCGGAAGACCTGGTAGTCGCTCGCCTCGACGCGGTCGAGGATCCCGGCGTAGAGCCGGTGGGCGGTCCTGATGCACCGCGCGCTCGCGGGCGGCAGCATCGCCCAGCCGTCCTCGGCCCTGCGGTACAGCGCGCGGGTGCGGGCGATCTCGAAGGCGAGCAGGCGGCGCAGCTCCGGGCCGACCTGCCGGCTCCGGAGGTGCGCCTCGGTCACCCCGAAGCGATCCAGGTCCTCGAGCGGCAGGTAGATGCGGCCGCGGGCGTGGTCCTCGGCGACGTCGCGGATGAAGTTGGTCAGCTGGAAGGCGATGCCGAGCTGCATGGCCGGCCGGCGGGCCTCGGGGGTCAGCGGCTCGAGGACCGGCAGGGTCATCGTGCCGATCACCGCGGCCGATCCGTGGACGTAGACGGCCAGGTCGTCGTAGGTCTCGTACCGGGTCACGGTCAGGTCCATCGCCATCGAGCGGAGGAACGCCTCGACGTCGGCGTGGTCGACCGCCATCACCTGCATCGTGTGCACGACCGCCTTGCCGACCGGGTCGTCCGACCGCCCGGCCCGGAGGTCGGCGAGGAACGCGTCGCTCCAGGACTCGAGCGCCCGGCGGCGCTCGGCCGGCGTCCAGGCCAGGTCGAGGTGGTCGACCAGGTCGTCGGCGTAGCGGGCGAAGGCGTACAGGGCGTGGACGTGCGGCCGCTTGTCGGGGGGCAGCAGCCGCGTCGCCGCGTAGTACGTCCGGCCGTGGGCGGCGTTGATCCGCCGGCAGATCTCGTACGAGGTCGCGAGGTCGACCACCCGCCCGTCGCGGCCGCCGAGGACCGCGTCGACGATGGCAGTCGAGGGGGAGGGGTGGGCGTACCCGCCCGCGACCGCCGGCCCACCGCCCTGTCCGATGACCGTCGGCGCGCTCACCGCCTGTCCTCGAGTTGCTGGGCGACCCGCTCCGCGGCCAGGCGGCCGGACACGAGCACCATCGGCACGCCCACGCCGGGGGTCGTGGACGACCCGACGAAGACCACGCCGTCGACCGTCGGCGCGACGTTGGCGGGGCGGAACGGACCGGTCTGGCGGAAGTGGTGGCTGGCCGCGAACGGGGTGCCCGCCGCCATGCCCTGGTCCGCCCAGTCCTGCGGGGTGACGACCCGGCTCGTGACGACGGACTCGGACACCGGCCCGTACTTCGCGTCCTCCATCCGGCGGATCGCCGCGGCCGCCTCCCGGGGTGCCTGGGTCCGCCAGTCGATCGGCGCGCCACACAGGTTGGGGGCGGGGACCAGCACGAAGCCGACCTCGCCGCCGGGGGGCGCCAGGTCGGGGTCGCTCGCGGTCGGGACGGTCAGGAACCACGACGGGTCCCGCTGCATCCGCCCGGCGAGGATGTCGTCGAACGACGCCTGGTAGTCCTCGGCGAAGTGGATGTTGTGGTGGGCGGCGTCGAGCAGGCGCCGGTCGAGGCCCAGGTGGACCACGACGCAGGACGGCGAGTACCGCAGCCGGCGGACCCGCCGCGGCGTGGCCCAGGCGGGCAGCAGCTCGTCGTAGGCGACCGGCAGGTCGGGGTTGAGGACCACGACGTCGGCGTCGAAGCGGGTGCCGTCGACCAGCTCCACACCGGTCGCCCGCCGCCCGCGGCCCGTGACGCGGGCGACCTCCGCGCCGTAGCGCAGCTCCACGCCGTGGCGTGCCGCGAGGTCCGCCAGGGCGGTGCTCACCGCGTGGACGCCCCCCTTCGCGCTGAACACGCCGGCGACGGCGTCCATGTACGCGATCACGGCGTAGACGCCGAGCGCCTCGTACGGGCTCATGCCCGCGTACATCGACTGGAACGTGAACAGCCGCTGGAGCCGCCAGTCGGTCAGGTGGCTGGCGACCAGGTGGTGGACCCGGCGGAACCCGCCGAGGCGGATCAGCTCGGCCAACTTGGCGGGGCGGACCAGGTCGAGGGGCGAGTCGAAGTTCGCGTCGATGAACGTGTCGTACTCGGCGTGGTACAGCCGCTCGAGGTGGGCGGCGAAGCGGGTGAACCGGTCGGCCTCGGCCGCGCCGATGACCGCCCGCACCTCCTCCCGCATGGCCTCGACCGACCCGCGGATCCGCACCACCGACCCGTCGTGGAACACCGCCCGGTAGGCGGGGTCGAGCCGCTCCACCTCGAGGTGGTCGGCCAGGTCCTCACCGTGCAGGGCGAACAGCTCGGCGACCAGCGCCGGCATGGTCAGCACGCTCGGGCCGGTGTCGAAGGCGAACCCGGCGTCGGTGATCCGCCCCGCCCGACCGCCGGGGATGGCCTCGCGCTCGACGACGGTGACCGCCCGCCCGTCCGCGGCCAGGCGGATGGCGGTGGCCAGTCCGCCGAGTCCGGCACCCACCACGACGACCCGTCCCCCGCCCGTGCGATCCGTCACGTCAGGCACTCCGGTCGATCGCCTCGGCGGCCAGCTCGAGCAGCGCGCTGCGCGCAGGGCCGTCGATCCCGACCAGCGCCGCCTCGGCATCGGCTCGCAGCGCGGACACGCGCCGCTCGACCTCGTCCAGCGCCCCCGTCCCCTCGACGAGCTCGCGGATGGCGTCGACGTCGTCGGCGGTCGCCGCCGGGTCGCCGAGGACGGCGTCGAGGCGGCGACGGCCAGCTGCGCCGGCGAGCTCCCGCGCGCGCAGGACCAGGAGGGTGCGCTTGCCCTCCCGGACGTCCTCGAGGGCGCCCTTGCCGGTCGTGTCGGGGTCGCCCATCAGACCCAGCCCGTCGTCGCGCAGCTGGAACGCCACCCCGATCGCGTCGCCGAAGGCGGACAGCCGCTCGACGAGCTCGGGATCGGGGCGTCCCAGCGCCGCACCCATCTGGAGGGGGCGCGTCACCGTGTAGCGGCCCGACTTGAGCAGCGACACGCGGAGGGAGTCCTCGTCGGTCGCCGTCGGCAGCCCGGACAGGCGCAGGTCGAGGTACTGGCCCGCCATGACCTCGGTCCGGAGGGTCCCGAACACCCGCCGGGCGCGCGTCTTCGCCGCGTCGTCGAGCCGGGCGTCCTCGAACAGCTCGTCGGCCCACACGAACACGATGTCGCCGGCGAGGATCCCGCCGCCGATGCCGAACCAGTCCGGGTCGCCCGTCAGCCCGGCCCTCCGGTGGTGGTCGGCCAGCGCCGCGTGCACGGCGGGGAGGCCACGCCGGGTCGCCGACCGGTCCATGATGTCGTCGTGGATGAGGGCGAAGGTGTGGAGGAGCTCCACCGCCCCGGCGGGCTTCAGCACCTCTTCGTCGAGGTCGGCGGTCGCCGCGCGGTACCCCCACCAGACGAACGCGGGGCGGAGCCGCTTGCCCCCCGCGCGGACGAGGGCGGTCACCGAGTCGGCGACCGGGACCAGGGCATCGTCGAGCGCCGCGAGGTCCGCCGCCCGACCCGCGAGGAACGACTCGAGCACCGCGTCGACGCGGCTCGCCACCTCACCCAGGACCGCACCGCCGGACGGCTCCGCCAGATCGGTGGCGCCGTCGGTCCGTGCGGTCGGGGTCATCGATCGGAATCCAAGGTGGGGGCTGGTCAGGTGGATGACGTCGGGACCGGCGGGGGCGGTCCGGTCTGCAAGCGGTGTCGACATGGTCCCAGGCTCCCCACGAAGAGGACAGGACGAACGTCTGCTAAAACCGTTGGGGTCGGCACGATCGTGGCGTCCGGGGGGGCGGTCAGCTCGACAGCTTCTCGGCGAGGAGCCGGTTGACGACGCCGGGGTTGGCCTTCCCGCCCGAGGCGCGCATCACACCCCCGACGAGGGCGCCGATCGCCTTGGCGTTCCCCTCCCGCACCTTCTGGGCGGCGTCGGCCTGCTCGGCGATGACCTGGTCGACGATCCGCTCGATCTCGGAGGTGTCGGAGATCTGGGCGTGCCCCTCCGCCAGCTCGGCCGGGGTGCCCTTGCCGTCGAGGACGTCGGCGAGGACCCTCCGCGCTCCGCCCTTGGCGAGGGTGCCGTCGGCGATGAGCGTGAGCAGCTGGGCCAGGTGCGCGCCGGAGATGGCCTCGACCGCGGTCCGCCCGGTCTCGTTCTGCCAGCCGGCGACCTCGTTCGCGAGCCACTTGGCGGCCTCCACGGCGTCCCCGCCCTCGGCGACCGTGGCGTCGAGCAGCGGGACCAGGCCGGCGTCGTGCAGCACGGTGGCGTCGGCGGCCGACAACCCGACCTCGGCCACCAGCCGGGCGCGGGTCTGTGCGGGCAGCTCGGGCAGGGACGCCCGGATCTCCTCCACCCACGACGGGTCGGGCGCCACCTCGACCAGGTCGGGGTCGGGGAAGTAGCGGTAGTCCTCGAGGGTCTCCTTGCGGCGGAGCGTCGAGGTGACCCCGGCGTCCTCGTCCCAGTGGCGGGTCTCCTGGACGACCTCGCCGCCGGCCTCGAGCACGTCGATCTGGCGGGTGATCTCGTAGCTGATCGCCCGACCGAGGGAGCGGACGGAGTTCATGTTCTTGATCTCCGCACGGGTGCCGTAGGGGGTCCCGGCCCGGTGGACGCTGACGTTCGCGTCGCACCGCATCGACCCCTCCTCGAGCTTCGCGTCGGAGATGCCGAGGGCGAGGACGATCGCCCGCAGCTCGGTCAGGTAGGCCTGGGCCTCCTCCGGGCTGCGGATGTCCGGCTCGGAGACGCACTCGAGCAGCGGCACCCCCGCGCGGTTGTAGTCGACGAGGGAGTGCTCGGCCCCGTGGATGCGACCGGATCCACCGACGTGCGTGGACTTGCCGGTGTCCTCCTCCATGTGCACCCGGGTGATGCCGACGCGGGTGGTGGTGCCGTCTGCGAGGGTGACGTCCAGGTGCCCGTCGGCGCAGATCGGCACGTCGTACTGGCTGATCTGGTAGTTCTTCGGCATGTCCGGGTAGAAGTAGTTCTTCCGGTGGAACTGGCTGGACGGGGCGATGTCGCAGTCGAGCGCCAGGCCCAGGCGGATCGCGTACTCCACCGCGCGGCCGTTGACCACGGGCAGCGTGCCGGGCAGGCCGAGGTCGACCGCGGTCACCCGCGTGTTGGGGTCCCCGCCGAACGCGTTGGGGCACGCCGAGAACATCTTGGTCTTCGTGGCGAGCTCGACGTGGACCTCGAGCCCGATCACGGCCTCCCAGTCGCTCATCGGGGCGTCACCTCCTCAGCGGTCGGGGCCGGCAGCGCGTTCGGACCGCGCGGGGTCAGGTCCAGGTCGAGGTCGGCCTCGAGCGCGGCGGCGGCGCGCAGCATGCGCGCCTCGCCGAGGAGGGGGGCGACCAGCTGCAGCCCGACCGGCAGGCCGTGTCGTCCTGCCGCCTCCGGCGACGCGTCGTCAAGGCCCACCGGCAGGCTCATCGCGGGCATCCCGGCCAGGCTGGCCGGCACCGCGTAGACGTCGTTCAGGTACATCGCGAGCGGGTCGGCGGTCTTCGCGCCGAGCGGGAACGCGGTGGTGGGACACGTCGGACCGACCAGGACGTCGGCCGTCGCGAACGCGGCCTCGAAGTCCCGGATGATCAGCGTGCGGACCTTCTGGGCCTGCCCGTAGTAGGCGTCGTAGTAGCCTGCGGACAGCGCGTAGGTGCCGATCATGACGCGGCGCTTGACCTCCGGTCCGAACCCGGCGGCGCGCGTGGCGGCCATCATCTCTGCGGTGGTGTCGGCGTCGACGCGCAGGCCGTAGCGCACCCCGTCGTAGCGGCTGAGGTTCGCCGACGCCTCCGACGGGGCGATCAGGTAGTAGGCCGGCAGCCCGTAGGAGGCGTGGGGGAGGGACACCTCCACGACCTCGGCCCCGAGCGCGTCCAGCCGGTCGATCGCCGCCCGGACCGCGGCGACGACGCCGGGCTCGGCGCCCTCGGCCATGAAGTCGGTGACCACGCCGACCCGCAGGCCCTCCACGCCGCCGTCGAGGGCGTCGACGTAGGAGCCGACCGGATCGGGGATCGAGGTGGAGTCCCGTGGGTCGTGGCCGCAGATCACCTCGAGGCCGGCGGCGGCGTCGCGGACGGTGCGGCCGAAGGTGCCGGCCTGGTCGAGGGACGAGGCGAAGGCGATCAGCCCGTACCGCGACGCCCGCCCGTAGGTCGGCTTGATCCCGACCGTGCCGGTGACGCTGGCCGGCTGCCGGATGGACCCGCCGGTGTCGGTGCCGAGCCCGAGCGGCGCCTGGAACGCCGCGACCGCGGCCGCCGACCCGCCGGAGGAGCCGCCCGGGATCCGGCCGAGGTCCCAGGGGTTGTGGCAGTCCCCGAACGCCGAGTTCTCGGTCGACGAGCCCATCGCGAACTCGTCCATGTTGGTCTTGCCGAGGACTATCCCGCCGGCGGCCTTGACCTTGGCGACGACCGTCGCGTCGTAGGGCGGGACGAACGTCTCGAGGATCTTCGAGCCGGCGGTCGTCGTGACCCCCTCGGTGCACATCACGTCCTTGACCGCGACGGGGATCCCTGCGAGCGGGCCGAGGGCATCGCCGGCGGCCCGGCGTTCGTCGACGGCCCTAGCGGCGTCCAGCGCGGCGTCGGCGGTGACGGTGAGCCACGCGCCGGTGCGGTCGTCGGTCTCGGCGATCCGGTCGAGGTGGGCCCGCGTCACCTCGACGGCGGAGACCTCGCCGGCGGCCATCAGCTCGGCGAGCGGGGCGGCGGTGCGGGTGACGAGGCTCACGCCCCCTCCCCCACGATGCGCGGGACGCGGAACTGGTCGTCCTCGGCCTGTGGGGCGTTGGCGACGACCTGCGCCGGGGGGAGGGGCTCGGCGACCTCGTCGTCGTCGCGGAACACGTTGCGCAGCGGGTAGGGGTGGGAGGTCGGCGGCACGTCGGCGGCCGCGACCTCCGACACCGCCTCGGCGTAGGTCAGGATCTCGGCCAGCTGCGGCGCGAGGTCGTGCACCTCGTCGTCGGTGAGGGCGATCTGGGCCAGCATCGCGACGTGCCGGACTTCGGACTCGGTGAGTGCCACGGTGGAGCGGGACCTCCGTCGGGGACGGGTCGGATCGGCGCCCGACGCTACCCGCTCGCGCGGGGTCAGGGCAGCCGGCTGAACCAGATGAGGGACATGACCGCCGCGGCGGTCCCGAGGATCAGGGCGGCGACCATGAACGGGACCACGACCTCGACCTGCTCGGTGCGGACCCCGACGGCGACGCCGAGGGTCTCGAACACCTCGGTGAGGGCCTCGGCGCTCTCGGCGTCGAAGAACCGCCCGCCGGTCTCGTCGGCGATCCGCTGCAGCGCCTCGCCGTTCGCGGGGACCGGGACGATCTGGCCCTGGAAGACGATGATCCCCTCGCGGGTGCCGAAGCTGATCGTCGACACCGCGATGTCGGCCTCCTGCGCCGCCTCCACGCCGACCGCGTCGGGCCGTCCCGCCGTCGTGTCGCCGTCGGACAGCACCACGATGGTCGCGGGGTTCTCCTCGGGGTCGGTCTGCTCGGCCTGGAGGGCAGCCAGGTCGGCCTGGATCAGGTCGACAGCGGTGAGGATCGCCTCGCCGATCGCGGTGCCGGGCCGCAGCTGGAGCCGCTCGATGGCCGAGCGGATCGTGCTGCGGTCCTCGGTCGGCGCCACGTTGGCGACCGCGGTCTCGGCGAAGGACACCAGGCCGACGCGGACCTGGTCGGGGACCTGGTCGAGGAACCGGTAGGCGGCCTGCTGGGCGGCCTCCAGCCGTCGCGGCTCCACGTCGCTCGCGTCCATCGAGATGGACACGTCCAGGGCCAGGACGACCGTCGAGGCCTCCACCGGCACCTCCACCTCGCGGGTCGGGCGGGCCAGGCCGACCACCAGGACCGTGAGGGCCAGGACCAGGGCGGCGGCCGGCAGGTGGCGGCGCCAGCCCGGGGAGTCGGGCGCGATCTCGTCGAGCAGGTCCAGGTTCGTGAACTGCACCGCGTACGCGCTCCGCCGGCGCTGGCGGATCGCGTAGGCGATGACGAGGGCGAGGGGCAGGACCAGCAGGCCCAGCAGCCACGGCGCGACGAACACCGCTAGCGCCTCGCCGACCGGGTCATGCGCGACCGGCGCCGCACCTCGATGTGCCGCAGCAGGTCGGCCAGCCAGTCGGCGTCGGTCCGGACCTGCAGGTGGTCCGCGCCGGCGCGGCGTATGTCCGCGGCGACGGCGGCGCGCTGGGCGGCGGCCGCGCGGGCGTAGCGCTCGCGCAGGCGGGCGTCTCCGGTGTCGACGACCCGCCGGCGACCCGTCTCGGGGTCCGCGACGGTCAGGTAGCCGACGTCCGGGAGCGTCAGCTCGCGGGGGTCGACGACCTCGACGGCCATGACGTCGTGGCGCTCGACGAGAGCCCGCAGCCGGCGGCTCCAGGCCGGCGTGCCCATGAAGTCGCTGATCACCACCACGAACCCGCGGCGGCGGGCCAGACGTCCGGCGCGGGCGAGGCCGCGGGCGAGGTCGACCTCGGCCGACCCCTCCCCCGCGGTCGCGGCGTTCGCACGGGGCAGGCGGGCGATGCGGCGGAGGGTGGCGTGCACGTGGTGGCGCCCGCTCGCCGGCGGGTACCAGCGCTCCCCCGCCGGGTGCAGGGCCAGCGCCCCGAACCGGTTGACGCCGTGGGCGGTGACGAACCCGAGGCCGCCGAGCACCTCGATCGCGACGTCGCGCTTGATCCGCCGGCCGGTGCCGAAGTGGATCGAGCCTGAGAGGTCGAGCACCCCGATCGTGGTCAGCTCGTGGTCGGCGATGGTGTCCCGCACGTGGGTGGCGGTCGTCCTGGCGGTCACCGCCCAGTCGATGCGCCGGACGTCGTCCCCGGGCCGGTAGCGCCGCGCCTCGCCGAGCTCGCTGCCGTGCCCCGGCAGGAGGCCGAGGTGGTCGCCGTGGAGGCGCCCCTCGAGCCGGCGCTGGATGGCGAGCTCCAGACGGCCGAACGCGTCCAGCCGCGGGGCCCGGCCCGCGGGGGTGGTCGCCGGCTGGCTCATGGGGGCGGCGCGAGCGGGCCGCCGGAGCCGTCGGCGTCGTCCGCACCGCTCGCGGCCTCCGGCGGCTCGCGGTCCGCTGCGGGTCGGTCCACCCCTCGGGCGGCGTCGCGCTGGCCCTGGAACTCGCCGGTGACCGCAGCGACGCCGTAGGGCGTCGCCAGCTGCGCGCGCTCGCCGACCTCGGTCGGCACCGGCGGGCCGTCGAGGGCGGGGGACGGCGGGGGCGGACCCTGGGGTGCCGCCACGTGGGCGGGGTGGTGACGGGCGGAGGGGTGGGGGGTCGGCTGGTACCCGCCGAGGCTCGGCGCCGGGATCGTCGTCAGCAGGTGGTACAGCACCTCGTCGACGGTCACGCCGTCGGCCACCGCGTCGAAGGACAGCACCAGCCGGTGGTTGAGCACGTCGTAGGCGATGTCGTAGATGTCCTGGGCGTCGACGCTCCCCCGACCGCGCATCAGCGCCATCGCCCGCGCCCCCTCCACCAGGCCGATCGAGGCGCGGGGGCTGGCCCCGAACGCGATCATGTCCCCCAGGCTGTCGAGGCCGTACCGGACCGGGTCACGGGTGGCCATCACCAGCCGGACCGCGTAGTCGGCGACGCGCGGGTCGACGTGGACGCCGCGGGTGGTCGCCTGCAGGCTGCGCACCTCGTCGAGGCTGAGGATCCGGCGCGGCTCGACGGGGTCGCCGGCGGCGCGGCGGACGATCTCGAGCTCCTCGTGGGGACCCGCCGGGTAGTCCACCGGGATCTTCATCAGGAACCGGTCGCGCTGGGCCTCGGGCAGCTGGTAGACGCCCTCGGACTCGATCGGGTTCTGGGTGGCGAGGACCAGGAACGGCCGGTCGACCGCGAAGGTCTCCCCGCCGATGGTCACCTGCTTCTCCGCCATGACCTCGAGCAGGGCCGACTGGACCTTGGCGGGGGCGCGGTTGATCTCGTCGGTCAGCACGAAGTTCGCGAACACCGGGCCGCGCTCGACGGTGAACCGGCTCTCCTCCTGGCGCCAGATCCGGGTGCCGACGATGTCGCTCGGCAGCAGGTCCGGGGTGAACTGGATGCGGTTGAACGACCCACCGAGCGTCGTCGCGAGGGTGGTGAGCAGCCGGGTCTTCCCCAGGCCGGGCGCCCCCTCGAGCAGGCAGTGGCCGCCGGACAGCAGCGCCACCAGCACCCGCTCGACCACGCGCTGCTGGCCGACCATGATCCGCCCGATCTCGGCGCGGACGCGGGTCAGCGCCTCCCCGGACTCGGCCGGTGTCATCATCTCGGGTTCGTCCATGTCGGCCCCCTACCGGAGGAGCTCCAGCCCCTGGGCGATCGTGACCAGATCCGAGGTGCGGACGTCCTCGGGCCCGGTGACCTCGATGAGGGTGTCGGGGTCGCCGGGCACCAGCCACACCAGCCTGCCGTCCTCGAACAGGTGCGCGGGCTCGCCGGCGATCGTGACGTCCTCGGTGGTCTCCCCCTCGAGCAGCCCGTCGAGGCGCGCCTGGGCGTCCTCGGCGCGGGTGGCGCGGACGGTCACCTCGCCGCCGTCGTCGACGGAGAGGATCGTGGTCTGCTCGGTGACGACCTCGTCGTCCCTGGTGGTCTGGCGGACGGTGGTCGACTCCTCCCCCATGCCCGCCGGCAGCGTGCGGAGGGCGAACAGCCGGGGCAGGTCGACGTCGCCCGCATCGGCGTCGGCGTCGGGCTGGGAGGGTGGCAGCGGGGGGAGGGACGGCGCGGGCGCGGCCCCCGGCTCCTGCGGCAGTGCCTCACCACCGGGCTCGGCGTCACCCTCCGGGGCGAGCTCGCCCTCCGGCGAGTCGGGCCCCTCGACCTCCGGCTCCTCGGTCCCCGACGCCGCGGGGCCCGGTTCGAGCTGGCCCTGCGGCGGGTCGGCCTGGGGTGCCGTCTGGTCTGGGGGATCGGGGTCGAACGGGTCGTCGGGCGCCACGGTGACGTCGGGGGCGGGGTCGTCCTGCGCCACCTCGGGGTCGTCGTCGCCGAGCAGGAACAGCGCGGCCCCGATGCCGATGGCCACCAGCAGCAGGACCCCGCCGACCGCGAGGGCGATCTGGCCAGGGCTGATCGCCGAGCCCTCGTCGACGGGGGCGGTGGCCGGGACCGGGCCGATGTGGGCCGTCCGCGGTGGGGGGACGGGTCCGTAGGGCGGCTCGCCCGGCAGGTCGCGCCAGGTGGGGTGGACCGGTCCGCCGCCGGGCGCCCCGGACGGCGCGCCAGCAGCGTCGGTCGTCGACATACGGCGATGACGGTATCGGCACAGCGGTAAAGCGGCAGTCAAACCACCAGGAACGCCTGGCGCCCCTTCGGGGCCGTTCCTTGCTCTTCCGCCGAGCCGCAGCCTCCCTCCGGTCGGGGCTCGGCGGGCCTGCGGCGCAGCGCTCGCTGATCAGGCGGTCATCTCCTGCGCTCGCTGATCAGGCCGGGCGCTCGCCGATCGGGGGGCTCGCTGTCAGGTGGGTAGCTCGCCCGTCTCGAGCAGCCGCGCGAAGGCCTGCTCGTCCAGCACCGGGATGCCGAGCTCCTCGGCCTTGGCCGCCTTCGATCCGGGGTTCTCCCCCACGACGACGGCGTAGGTCTTCGACGACACGCTGCCGGTGACCTTGCCGCCGGCGTCCACGACCGCCTGCTTGGCCTCGTCGCGGGACCACCCCTCCAAGGTGCCGGTCACGACGATCGTCCGGCCCTCCAGCACGTCGCTGGCGGTCGCCACGACGTCGGTGTCGGTCCGGACCCCCGCGGCGACGAGCTTCTCGAGCAGCGCCGCGTTGGCGTCGGTCGCGAGCCACGTCGCCAGCGAGTCCGCGATCGCCGGTCCGACGCCGTCGATCGCGGCGATCCGGCCGGCATCGGCGCGCCGGATCGCGTCGAGGTCGCCGAGGGACCGCGCGACCAGCCGGGCGACGGTCGGTCCGACGTGGCGGATGTTCAACCCGACGAGCAGCCGCTCGACCGGCTGGGACCTCGAGGCGGCGATGCCCTCGAGCAGGAGGTCGGTCTTCTTCTCCCCGAACCCGTCCAGGGCGAGGACCGCCTGGCGGTCCAGGTGGTACAGGTCCGCGAGGTCGGTGACCAGCCCGGCGTCGAGCAGCGCCTTCGCCGTCTCGTACCCCAGCCCCTCGATGTCGAGGGCCGTCCGGCTGGCGTAGTGGTCCAGCGTCTCGAGGATCCGGTTCGGGCAGTCCGAGTTGGTGCAGTAGGTGTCCGCCTCGCCCTCGAGGCGCCGCAGCTCGGTGCCGCAGAACGGGCAGTGGGTGGGGAACGGCCACGGGCCGGCCGCCTCGACGGCGTCCGGGCGCTCCGACAGCACGGGACCGACGACCTCGGGGATGACGTCACCGGCCTTGCGGACGATCACGGTGTCACCCGGCCGGACGTCCTTCGCGCGGGCCTGGTCGGCGTTGTGGAGGGTCGCGAACGTCACCGTCGAGCCGGCCACCAGCACCGGCTCCAGCACCGCGTAGGGGGTCACCCGTCCCGTGCGGCCGACGTTGACCTCGATGTGGTGGAGGGTGGTCCGCACCTCCTCCGGCGGGTACTTGAACGCGATGGCCCAGCGGGGGGCGCGCGACGTGGAGCCGAGCTGGCGGTGCTGGGCCAGGCTGTCGACCTTCACGACCACGCCGTCGATCTCGTAGTCCGGGTCGTGGCGGTGCTCGCCCCAGCGCTCGATGAAGGCGATGACCTCCTCGATCGAGGCGACCCGGCGGGTCTCGGGCGCCGTCGGGATGCCGGCGGTGCGCAGGAACTCGAGGAACGCGGAGTGGCTGGACACCTCCAGCCCCTCGACGGCCCCCATCCCGTGGGCGATCAGGGCGAGCGGCCGGGTCCGGGTGATCTGGGGGTCCTTCTGGCGCAGCGCCCCCGACGCGGCGTTGCGGGGGTTCGCGAACCGCGGGTCGCCGGCCCGCTCGCGGGCGGCGTTCATCTCCTCGAACGCCGCGATCGGGTAGTGGATCTCGCCGCGGACCTCGAGCAGCGCGGGCGGGTCGTCGACGTCGAGGAGGGACGGGATGTGGTCGACGGTCCTGATGTTGGCGGTCACGTCCTCGCCGGTCGTCCCGTCGCCGCGGGTGACCCCCTGGACGAGCTGCCCGCCCTCGTAGACGAGGGAGATCGCCACGCCGTCGACCTTCAGCTCGCAGGTGAAGGCGTGCTCGGCGTCGTCGAGCCCCTTCGCGACGCGATCGGCCCAGGCCCGCAGCTCGGCCTCGTCGAAGGCGTTGTCGAGGGACTGCATCGGCAGGCGGTGGCGGACCGGCGTGAAGGAGGAGCTGATCGGCGCCCCGACCTTGTGGGTCGGCGACTGCGGGTGGTCGAGCTCCGGGTGGTCCGCCTCGATCTGCTCGAGCTCGCGCATGAGCCCGTCGAACTCGGCGTCCGGGATCTGCGGGTCGCTCAGGACGTAGTAGCGGTACCGGTGGTACTCGAGGGTGTCGCGCAGCTCCGAGACGCGCTGGCGTGTCGCACGGTCAGCCATCGGCGGGGAGTCTACGGGCGGGCTGTGACACCCCGACCGGCGACGCAGATCTCACGGCGGGATCTCACAGGTTGGCAAAGGAATCCCCAACCCCTCACCCGCGACGTGTAGGAGCCGACCGAGCCGGTTAGGGTACGCAGACCCTGACGGAGTGTGGAGGACACCGACGCGATGGTTGAAGTGCTCTGGGTGACCCTCTTCGGCGCCGGGCTCGCGTGGCTCCAGTCGCGCAACAGCCTGGAGGAGGCCGAGGTCAAGGTCCCCGTCGACGACGAGTGGACCCGCTGGGAAGAGGAGATCCACGACTGGCGGGACAGCTAGTCCACGTCCTGCCCCCGACGACCGCCCCTCAGGACGCGGTCGAGGGGCCGTTCGCGGTCCGGCCCGTCGCGGCCAGCGCCGCGTAGTCCACGCCGGTGGTCTCCACCGAGACCTCCCACAGCCGCCTGGCGACGTCCTCGTCCCTCGCCGCCCGGCTGATCCCCGCCCGACCCACCGGGCCCCGCAGCTCACCGAACCCCTGCGGACCCCAGTACGTCCCGCCCTCGACGTCGCCGACGGCGGCGTGGATCTGGGGCAGCGCGCCCTGCTCGACGTCCATCCCGACGAGCGGGTTCAGCACGCGTGAACCCCAGTCGGCGATGCGGTGCACCCACCCGCCGCCGGGAAGGCGCACGCCGGCGGACTGCAGGTTCGTCGCGGTGTAGCCCGGGTGCGCCGCCACGCTGCGGGCAGCCACGCCGGCGGCGTCGAACCGGCGGTGCAGCTCGAGGGCGAACAGCAGGTTGGCGAGCTTCGAGCGCCCGTACTGGCGGATGGTGTCGAAGCCGTCGCGGCGCTGCTGGTGGAGGTCGTCGAAGTCCATCTCCCCCATGTGGTGGGCGCCGGAGGACACGGTCACGACCCGGGCGGCGTCCGCGGCCAGCAGCGGGCCGAGGAGCAGGCCGGTCAGCGCGAAGTGCCCGAAGTGGTTCGTGCCCAGCTGCAGCTCGAGGCCGTCGGCGGTCGGGGACTCCGGCGGGAACATCACCCCGGCGTTGTTGACCAGGATGTCCACCCGCTCGTGCGCGGCGGCGATCGCGTCCGCCGCGGTTCGGACGCTCGACAGGTCGGCCAGGTCGAGCTCGACGAACCGCAGGTCCGCCCGGCGGTTGAGGGGACGGATCTCGGCCTCGGCGGCGTCGAACTTCTCACGGGTGCGGGCGGTCATCACGACCGTCGCGCCGGCGCCCGCCAGCGCCTTGACCGTCTGCAGGCCGAGGCCGGAGTTCGCACCGGTGACCACGGCGGTGCGGCCGATCAGGTCGGGCATGTCGGCGAGGGTGAACATCGTCGGTGCTCCTGGGGGTGGGGTCGGGGTCGTCTGGCACGGTCGTCTGGCACGGTCGGCTGGCACGGTCGGCTGGCACGGTCATCTGGCACGGATCGACTCCGAGACCGTGCCCCGATCACCGTCGCGGTGCACATCCGTGGGTGGAGGTGCAGGTCACGGGTGCGCCGGGTCCGACTGCGGAGCCCATCGGTGGGGCAGCGGAGTCGATTCGTGGGGTGGGGGAAGGCCGCGCGACCAATCCTCTGACCGCGGTCAGACATCTGGGCTATGCTCGCGGTGTGGCTCGACATGTCCCGCACACCGAGGTCCTCCGCCGGTTCAACCGGTCGTTCACCGCCCGGATCGGTGTGCTGGACGACCGCTTCCTGGGCGGCGACCGACCCGTCGGGCACGCCCGGATGCTGTTCGAGATCGGGGCCGAGGGGCCTGACGGCGCGTCGGTCCGCGATCTGCGGGCCCGCCTGGCCCTGGACTCCGGGTACGTCAGCCGGGTCCTGCGGAGCCTCGAGGGCGACGGGCTGGTCACCGTCTCCCCCGACCCCGACGACGGCCGGCAGCGGCGGGCGGTGCTCACCGCCGACGGGTGGGAGGAGTGGCGGCGGCTGGACGCCCGCTCCGACGAGCTCGCCGACCGGGTCCTCGGCGGGCTGGGCCCGCGCCAGCGGGAGCGGCTGGCCGCGGCGCTCGCCGAGGCGGACCGGCTGCTGGCCGCCGCGGCTGCGTCCTTCGACGTCGTCGACCCGCACGACGAGGACGCGCTCGCCGCGATGCGCGCCTACGTGGCCGAGCTGGACGACCGGTTCCCCGGCGGGTTCGACCCGGGTGGGGACTGGGGCCTCGACGGGCTCGCTCCTCCCCACGGCGTGTTCGTCGTCGTCCGCCTCGACGGCCGGGTCGTGGGCTGCGGCGGCGTGCAGACGATCGGGGCGGGCGTCGGCGAGGTGAAGCGCATGTGGGTCGACCCGGCGACCCGCGGCATGGGGCTCGGCCCGCGCCTCCTGGCCGCGCTCGAGGACCACGGCCGGCGGCTGGGCCACCGGGTCATGCGCCTCGACACGAACGCCACCCTGGTCGAGGCGATCGCCATGTACCGACGGGCCGGCTACGTCGAGATCGAGCGGTACAACGACAACCCGTACCCCGACCTGTTCTTCGAGAAGTCCCTCATCCCAGGGGGCTCCGCCCCCTGACCCCCGGAGGGCGAGGAGCCTAAGGCGCGTTCCGCCGTTCCGGCGACTCGTGACCTCGCTGGCGCTCGGGAGTCGCCGGGCTACCAGCGGACCTCGACGTGCTCGGCGACGAGGTCCTCGTAGACCTCGCGGACGGCGGCCACCTGGTCGTCGGTCAGCGGGCCGGCGTCGCTGGCCGCCGCGTTCTGACCGGCCTGCTCGCGGTTGCGCGCACCGGGGATCACGACGGACACCGCGGGGTGGCTCAACACCCAGCGGAGGGCGAAGCGGACCAGCGGCTCGTCACCGGCGATCGGGCGCAGCCGGTCGACGGCATCCAGGCCGACCTCGTAGGGCACGCCGGCGAAGGTCTCCCCCACGTCGAACGCCTCGCCGTGCCGGTTGAAGTTCCGGTGGTCGTCGGCGGCGAAGTCGCTGTCGCGCGACAGCTTGCCGGTCAGCAGCCCGCTGGCGAGGGGCACGCGCACGATCACCCCGACGTCGCGGGCGGCGGCCTGGTCGAGGAACAGGTCCGCCGGCCGCTGGCGGAAGGCGTTGAAGATGATCTGGACGGTCTCGACCACCGGGTGGGTGATGGCCTTCAGGCCCTCCTCGACCTTCTCGACGCTGACGCCCCAGTGGGCGACCTTGCCGGTGTCCCGGATCGCCTCGAGCGCCTCGTACAGCTCGGGCCGGTAGTAGGCGTCGGTCGGCGGGCAGTGGAGCTGGACCAGGTCCAGGCGCTCGACCCCCAGGTTCGACAGGCTGCGGTCGACGAAGCCCTCGAGGTTCTCCCGCGTGTACCCGTCGGCGGTGTGGGGGTCCAGGCGCCGGCCGGCCTTCGTCGCGACGGTCAGGTCGACGTCGTCGCGGTCGGCGAGCAGGCGGCCGACGAGGCGCTCGGACCGGCCGTCGCCGTACACGTCGGCGGTGTCGATGAACGTCATCCCCGCGTCGACGGCGGCGTGGAGGGTCGCCATCGCGTCCTCCTCGGAGGTGTGGCCCCAGTCACCGCCGATCTGCCACGCCCCGAGGCCCACCTCGGAGATCTCGTACCCAGTCCTGCCAAGCGTCCGCGTCTGCATGGTCCCGATCCTTGCCGCTGCGCCCGACGGGCACACACCGCGCAGACCGGTCAGCGGGCCGTCGCGGTGATGGTGCCGCCACCCAGGCACTCGTCGTCCCGGTACACCACGAGGGCCTGGCCCGGGGCGACGCCGAGGGGCTGTTCGCCGGTGAACGTCACGGCCATCCGGTCGCCGTCGAGGTCCAGCGCCACCGGCAGCGGCGCGCCGTGGTAGCGGACCTGGGCGGTCAACCCGCCCTGACCCGGCGCGGGGGCCGCCGTCGTCCAGGTCACGTCCTCGGCGGTCACCGACGTCACGGCCAGGTCGGCGCGGCGCCCGACGGTGATCGTGTCGCCGCGGGTCCCGGTGACGAAGCGGGGCTCGTCGAGCCCGCCGATGCCGAGCCCCCGCCGCTGGCCGACGGTGAAGCGGTAGGCGCCGTCGTGGGAGCCCAGCCGCGTGCCGTCGACGTCCACGATCGGGCCCGGTCGCCGGCCGAGGCGCGCGGAGAGGAACCCGGCGGTGTCCCCGGAGGGGATGAAGCAGATGTCGTGGCTGTCCGGCTTGGCGGCGGTCACGAACCCGCGCTCGGCGGCCATCGCGCGGAGCTCGGACTTGCGGTGCTCCCCCACGGGGAACGCCGAGCGCCGCAGCTGGTCCTGGCCCGCCATGTACAGCACGTAGGTCTGGTCCTTGCCGTCGTCGACCGGGCGGTGCAGGTGGACCGTCCCGTCGGCGTCGGTCCGCAGCCGCACGTGGTGGCCGGTGGCGAGCCGGTCGAAGCCCGCGCCCAGCGCCCGCTCCATCAGCGCGGCGTACTTCACCCGCTCGTTGCAGCGGACGCACGGGTTGGGGGTCCGGCCGGCGGCGTAGGCGTCGACGAAGTCCTCGACGACCCGCTCGGCGAACGCGTCGGCGAAGTCCCACACGTAGAAGGCGATGCCGAGCCGGTCGGCGACGCGGCGGGCGTCACGCGCGTCGTCGAGGGTGCAGCAGCCCTTCCCGGGCAACCCCGACGGGGTGTCGGCCATCTTGAGGTGCACGCCGGTGACGTCGTGGCCCTGCTCGACGAGCAGCGCGGCGGCCATCGTCGAGTCGAGGCCGCCCGACATGGCGACCATGACCTGCGCCATCGCCGCTACCCCTCGCCGTCCGGGCCGCTCACCGCTCCCACGCTATCGGCGGTCAGCCCGGCGACCGCGTCCGCGACGATCCGGGTGGCGGCGTCGACGTCGTCTGCGGTGGTGGTCGCCCCGAGGGTCAGGCGGATGTGCGCGGCGTCGGCTGCCGCACCGATGGCGTCGAGCACGTGGCTGCGCCGGGCGGCACCGGACTGGCAGGCCGACCCCGTCGAGCAGGCGACCCCGGCCCGGTCGAGCGCCATGAGCAGCGTCTCGGCGTCCACCCCCGTCACCGCGAGGTGCACGTGGCCGGGGAGGCGCCGCTCGGGGTGCCCGTTGAGCGCGATCCCGTCGATGGCGGTCAGGGCCGCGATCATCCGGTCGCGCAGGGCGGACACCCGGTCGTGCTCGGCTGGCTGGCGCCGCGCGGCCAGCTCGGCCGCGACGCCCAGGCCGACGATCCCCGCGACGTTGAGGGTCCCCGACCGGACCCCGCGCTCCTGCGCGCCGCCGTGCAGCAGCGGGTGGGGGGTGGCGTCGCGCCGCAGCACGAGCACGCCGACGCCGGTCGGACCGCCGAACTTGTGCGCGCTGAGCGCCATCGCGGTCGGCTGCCACACGTCGACGGCGAGCGGGATCCTCCCGAAGGCCTGCACCGCGTCGGTGTGGAGGGCGACACCCCGCTCGGCGAGCGCCGGCCCGATGACGTCGAGGGGCTGGAGGGTGCCGAGCTCGTTGTTGGCCGCCATGACGCTGACCAGGGCGGTGTCGCCCGCGCCCGCGTCGTCGACGGCGTCGAGCAGGCGGTCGGCGTCCACGATGCCGTCCGGCTCGACCCCGACGGCGGTGACGTCCACGCCCTGGTGGTCGGCGAGCCACTCACAGGACTCGAGGACGGCGTGGTGCTCGATCGCGGTGGTCACGACCGCCGTCCCGCGCCCGGCCTGGCGGGCCGCCCAGACCAGCCCCTTGATCGCGCTGCCGTCCGCTTCGGTCCCGCCGGAGGTGAAGAGGACCTCGAGCGGGGTGACGCCGACGGCGGCCGCCACCCGGTCCCGGGCGTCCTCGACGGCGGCGCGCGCACGCCGGCCGGCGGCGTGCAGCGACGAGGCGTTCCCCACCGCGCCGGCGGTGAGCCAGGGCGCCATGGCCTCGGCGACCTCGGGGGCGAGGGGGGTGGTGGCGGCGTGGTCGAGGTAGATCACCCCGCCGAAGCTACTCCCCACACGCCCTGCTCCCTCGAGCCCCGGGCCCTACACCCCCCTGAGCGCCTGCGCGTGGCGGACCCGGTCCACCGCGATGCGGAAGGCGGCGGTGCGGAGGTCGGTCCCGTCCTCGCCGGCCCGGTCCGCGGTGGCGTCGAAGGCGCGGACCATGACGGCCTCGAGCTCCTCGTCGACCTGCGCGGCGCTCCAGGGCCGCCCGCCGCGGTTGCCGGCCCACTCGAAGTACGACACGGTCACCCCGCCGGCGTTGGCGAGGATGTCCGGCACCGCGGTGATGCCGGCGTCGCGCATCGCCGCGTGGCCTTCCGGCGTCGTGGGGTTGTTGGCCCCCTCCACCACCAGCCGGCACCGCAGGGCCGCGCCGACGTCGCCGTCGATGACGCCGCCGATGGCCGCCGGGACGACGATGTCGACGTCCTGGGTGAGGAGATCACCGATGTCGAACGGCTCGGCGTCGCCGAACGCCTCGGCGACGGTGGGCGGATCCCCCTCCGGGTCCTCCCGCACGGCGCGGGCGACGTCGTCGAGGTCGAGGCCGCCCGCCGACCGGCGTGCGTCGTCGACGTCGCTGACCGCCACGATCCGCGCGCCCCGCGCCCGCAGCTGCAGCGCGGCGTGCGCCCCGACGTTGCCGAAGCCCTGGATGGCCACCGTCGCCCCGTCGAGGTCCAACCCGATGTGGGCGCACGCCCGCTCGGTGGCGACCGCCACGCCGGTGCCCGTCGCGCTGGCCCGACCAGGGCAGCCGCCGAGCACGAGCGGCTTGCCGGTGACCACCGACGGGGAGTAGCCGTGGGCGTCGGAGTAGGCGTCCATCATCCACGCCATCTCCTGGGGCCCGGTGCCCATGTCGGGCGCGGGGATGTCGTCGTCGGGTCCGATGATCGGGTCCAGCCGCTGGGTGACGCCCTTGACCAGGCGCTCGAGCTCGGCGGCGCTGAGCGACGTCGGGTCGCAGGCCACCCCGCCCTTCGCGCCGCCGAAGGGGACGTCGACCAGCGCGGTCTTGTAGGTCATCAGCGTCGCGAACGCGCGGAAGTGGTCGAGGTCCACGCCGGGGTGGAAGCGCATCCCGCCCTTGAACGGCCCGCGGGCCCGGTCGTGCTGGACGCGGTACCCGCGGAAGACGTGCAGGGACCCGTCGTCGCGGCGCAGGGGCACCTCGAAGGACACCTCCCGGAAGGGGGTGTTCAGCAGGCGGCACTCGTCGTCGGACATCGCGAGCCCGCGCATCGCGTCGGAGACGAAGACGTCGAGGTCGTCGCTCAGCCCCATCAGCCGCCCTCCCCGCGCTCAGCGGTCTCCGACGGCGCCTCCTCGGCCTGGTCGTCACCGGGTTCGACGTCGGCGACGTCCGGTCCGGCGGACTCCCGCGCGTCCGCGGCGTCCGCCGCGGCCGGGGCGCGGTGGAGGTCCTCGCCGCTGCGCCCGTGCGTGAACAGGTTGCGCGGGCTCTTCTCGTCGCCGGTCACACGGTCGTCGCGCTGGTGGCTCATGGGCGGTCCATTCCCACCCGACGCCGTCGCCTAACGGCGCGGGTCGCACCGGCCGAACCGCGTTCGGTTCACCCGGGACCGGCGTCGCCGACCTGCGGCCGCGCGGCGGCGAGGGCGGGGTCGAGCCGGACGTCGGGGATCGCGCCGACGGCCTCCCCGACCCGGGTGGCCAGCGCGCGGACGGTGCCGTCGTCCGGGGGCCGCTCGACGTCGAGGGCCAGCACCAGGACCTCGTCCACGACGCGGAGGGACCAGTCGCGCACCGGGATCGTCGCGGTGCCGTCGGCCACGACGCGGTCGGCGCCGCGGAGGTCGACCCGCACCGTCCCGACGGCCGTCCGGACCCGCGGCTGCCAGGCGGCGTCGGCGACCTGGGGCGCGATGCGGGGGACGGTGGCGCCGGTGACGGGGTGGACGGTCCGCGACTCGATCCCCCCGACCCAGGCACCGGTGGCCAGCCGGATCAGCGCGGTGCCCCGCCAGCCGAGGGAGGTGACGACGAGCTCACCCTCCCCTCCCTCGCGGTCGGTGGTCGCGATGCCCGGCCGTCGGACCTGCAGCAGCTCGAGGTCGGGGTAGGTCAACAGACCGTAGGTGGCCTCCGGCGGGTCGTCGGCCGCGGCGGGCGCCTCGCCGTAGAGCACCCGGGACGTCTCCGGCGCCCAGATCGCCTGCACCTGGACCGGGCGTCCGGCGATCCGCTCGGCCAGCTCGACGAGGCGGACCCGGGTCTCCGGGGAGGGAGGGGGTCCGACCGGGGCGACCATCCGCAGGTTGGGGCTGGTCACGCCGGCGTCGGCGAGCTCGCCGAGGACCGCCTCGAGCTCACCGACCGGCGCGGCGAGGATCGAGGCGGGCAGCAGGGCGAAGCCCCGTCGCGCGGCGGCGAGTGCCGGCTGCCCCGCCCCGCGGGGGTGCAGGGCGGTCATCCGGGTCGCGAGCGCGGCGTGGTACAGCCCCCAGAACCGCACCGACGGGCCGGCGGGGACCAGGTTCACGAGGGCGTCCTCGGCGCCCCAGCCCATCACCTCCGCCAGCCGGGCCCCGCCGAGGTGGAGGAGGTCGAGGTCGGCCCTGGTGTACGCGATCGCCAGCAGCCGCTCGACACCGGCCTCGTGGACGTGGACGGGCTTGTAGCGGTACCAGAGGGCCTGGCGGCGGCCGGTGGCACCGGACCCGCCGGCCCGGCGGGCGGCGTCGAGCAGGTCACCGCGGCGGGCGTGCCGCTTGAACTGGTCCTCGGTCGGGCTGAGGACCAGCCCGGGGTTGCCGGGCCCGCCGACCCCGGCGAGGTCCGCCTCGTCGGCGACGGGGACGACGTCGAGGGCCCCGACGTGGCTGACCGCCTTCTCCACACCGCGCAACCGGGCGGCCCAGAACCGGTTGAACGGCAGCACCTCGCCGCGCAGCCACTCGCGCAGGACCCGGGCCTGCTCGCGCTCGAGCTCCTTGGGCCGTCGCCTGAACCACGGGGTCGTCGCCATCGACCGGCGATCCTACGGGCCGCGCAGCCCCCCACCCCTCCCCCCGACATTGGCTGGATGGAATCGACATCTACGACGTGGACCGGTGCCCCACTCCCGGCATCTGCCACCACGTCGGTGCACCCAGGCCTCACCAGACCCACCCCTCCCCCTCCGAGGATGTCGAATCCATTCACTGGGGGACCCCGGACGGTGTCGAGTCCATCCACCGGGCGAGGACCGCGCCGTCCCCAGCCCCCACCCCTCCCCGGGCACGAGGACGCCCCCCGTGAGTGGGTCACGGGGGGCGTCGACGCAGATCCTAGCGGGCCTCGGTCAGTCCTTGCGCTTGTTGATCTCCTCGATCAGCGGCGGGATGACCTTGTAGAGATCGCCCACGATGCCGATGTCGGCGATGGAGAAGATCGGGGCCTCCGGGTCCTTGTTGATGACCGCGATGGTCTGGGACGTCTGCATCCCGGCGCGGTGCTGGATGGCGCCGGAGATCCCGTTGGCCAGGTACAGCTGCGGCGAGACCGTCTTGCCGGTCTGGCCGATCTGGTGGCTGTGGGCGATCCAGCCGGCGTCCGTCGCCGCGCGGGACGCGCCGACCGCGCCGCCGAGGGCGTCGGCGAGCTGGCCGATCAGGTCGAAGCCGTCGGCGTCGCCCAGACCGCGGCCGCCGGAGACGATGATGGCGGCCTCGGTCATCTCGGGACGACCGGAGCTGCCGGCCTCCTCACGACCGGTGATCTTCGCGCGGGTGGCCGACTCGGGCAGCGTCACGTCGAGCTGCACGACCTCGGCGGCGCCGCCGCCGGAGGGCTCGGCCTGGAAGCTGTTCGGCTTCACGCCGACGAACTGGGTGCGGTCGCCGTCGACCTGGCAGCGGCTGTTCATGTCACCGCCGAAGATCGCCTTGGTGGCGACGACCCGGTCGCCGTCGAGCTCGAGGTCGACCGCGTCCGCCACGACCCCGCCGCCGACGCGGATGGCGGTGCGGGCCACGATGTCGGTGACGAACGGGTCGGAGGCGTACAGCACCGCCTGGGCGCCGGACGCCTCGATCGCGGCGGCGAGCGCGGCGACCTGCGGCTCGGTGGCGTACTCGGTGACCTCGCTGCCCTCCCAGACGTAGGCCGTGGAGGCGCCGTACTCGCCGACCTTGTCGGCCGCACCGGCGGCGCCGGGGCCGAAGATGGCGGCGACGACCTGGCCGTCGCCGATCGTCTTGGCGGCGGTGAGGATCTGGTTGGAGATCTTCTTCGGGGTCCCCTCGTCGTGCTCGACGAGGACGAGGATGTCAGTCATGTGGTGTGTCCCTTCTCGGTCCGTCGCGAGCGCGCCTAGATGAACTTCTTCTGGACGAGGAAGTCCACCAGCGCCTTGGCGCCGACCTGACCCGACCCGTCGTCCTCGACCTTGTCACCGGCCTGCTTGGGCGGCTTGGGGGTGGCCTCGAGGATGGTGGTCGCCGAGCCGGCGTGGCCCACCTGGTCCGCGGACAGGCCGATCGCGGCCAGGTCCTTGGTCTCGAGCGGCTTCTTCTTCGCCGCCATGATCCCCGTGAAGGAGGGGTAGCGCGGCTCGTTGATCGCCTCGACCACGCTGACGACCGCGGGGAGGGTCGACTGGACCGTCTCGTGGCCGCCGGAGGTCTCGCGGTCCGCCTCGACGCTGCCGTCCTCGGACACCTCGAGGCGCTTCGCGTAGGTCAGCGCCGGGACGTCGAGGTACTCCGCCAGCATCGCGGGGACCAGCATCGACCGGGCGTCCGAGGACTGGTTCCCCATGATGATGAGGTCCCACTCCTCACCCTCGAGCGCCGCCGCGAGCACCTTCGCGGTCACGGTCGCGTCGGAGCCGGCCAGCGCCTCGTCGGTGATCTGGATGGCGCCGTCGAGGCCGTAGGACAGGGCCTTGCGGACGGTCTGCTGGGCGGAGTCGGGGCCCATGCACAGGGCGATGACCTCGACGCCGTCGCGGGACTCCTTGATCCGCATGGCCTCTTCGATGGACCACTCGTCGTTGGCGTTGAGGATCGCCTCGACCGAGTCGCGGTCGACGGTCAGGTCGTCGTGGACCTTCTTCTCAGCGGCCGTGTCCGGCACGCGCTTGACAGGGCAGATGATTCGCACTGTGGCTGACCTCGCTGTCGGGGGGTGGAGGGAGAGCGAGCCGGTGTGATCCGGCGAGAGGCTGGTTACCCAACGGTAACAGCCCTCGAACCACTGCCAGAAATCGAGGTCCCTCGCGCGCACTAGTCCACGACACCCCGCGAGTCAACCGGGGGCGGGGTGGTCAGGTCGGCACGTCGCGCCCCTTGAGCCGGTCGCGTCGCGCTCCGTAGCGTCGGTGTCGCTCGCCGCGAACACCACGGGGGACGTGGGGTCGTACGGGGTCGAGGCGCACCGCGCGAGCGCGCCGCACAGCCAGCTCCGGGCGGCCCCCGCGCCGGAAGGGGACAGACCCGGACCCACCTGCCGGGGCAGCGCCGTGCGCTGCCGATCCTGCTCGCCGCGCTGCTCGCGCTGACCGCCGTCCCGGCCGCCGGCCAGGACGACGGCGGCTCGGACGAGCCGGCCCCCGGGGGCCGGACCTTCGAGCCGTCGCCGGACCAGCCCGAGCGCGTGCCCGAACTGCCGACCCGCTACGTCGTGACCTACGCCCCGAAGGCCAGCCAGCAGTCGAGCAGCGGCGCGGCCGACGCCCAGGCGGACCAGGCCGCCGCGTCGGTGGACGCCGAGGCGACGCTGGTCGGCCGGACCGTCGGCGACGCCGCGGTGATCACCCTCGACCGCCAGCTCGACGACGACGAGAAGGCCGCGTTCGAGGCAGAGCTCGCCGCTGCCGACGGGGTCCTGCGCGTCGAGGAGGACCACCTGCGCACGATCGCCCAGACCGACCCGCTCGCCGGGCAGCAGTGGCACTACTCCGAGCCGACCGGCGGGATCGGGCTGTCGACGGCCCACGGCACCTCGACCGGCGCCGGCGCGACGGTCGCGGTGATCGACACCGGCATCGTCAGCCACCCCGACCTCGACGCGCAGGTGGTCGGCGGATACGACTTCATCTCGGACTCCTTCGTCTCCCGCGATGGCGGCGGACGTGACGCCGACTACGCCGACCCGGGCGACTGGAGCGCCGCCGGCGAGTGCGGGTTCCTCAGCTCCGCCCGCGACTCCTCCTGGCACGGCAGCCACGTGGCCGGCACGGGCGCCGCGATCAGCGGCAACGGCGAGGGCGGCCTCGGCGTCGCCCCCGATGCGGACGTGGTCGTGGCCCGGGTCCTCGGGCGCTGCGGCGGCTACGACTCCGACATCGCCGCGGCGATCACCTGGGCCGCCGGCGGCTCGGTGTCCGGCGTCCCGGCCAACCCGAACCCGGCGGATGTCCTGAACCTCAGCCTCGGCGGGTCCGGCTCGTGCCCGGCCACCTACCAGTCGGCGATCGACGCCGCGCGGGCCGCCGGCGCCACCGTGGTCGTCGCGGCCGGGAACTCCTCGACCGACGCCTCCGGTGCGACGCCGGCGAACTGCGACGGCGTGGTGACGGTCGCGGCGACGAACCGGGACGGGGGTCGGGCCTCCTACGCGAACCACGGGAGCGTCGTCGAGCTGGCGGCACCCGGCGGCGGCGCCGGCGGCGGGGTCCTGTCCACCGTCGACGTCGGCGCGACCTCGCCGGCGGGCCCCGGGTACGCCCAGTACAACGGCACGTCGATGGCCACCCCGCACGTCGCGGGCGTCGCGGCCCTGCTGTACGCCGACGACCCGGCGATCACCCCGGCCGAGGTGTCCGACGCGCTCGTGAGCAGCGCCCGGGCGTTCCCGGCATCCTGCAGCGGCTGCGGGGCGGGCATCCTCGACGCCCCGGGCGCGCTCGGCCTGTCCGGCGGCGGGGGCGACGGCGGCGGGGACGACGGCGGCAGCGGCGACGTCGTGACGTTCACCGGCCCGCTCGCGATCCCCGACGCCGGCAGCGTCGACGCGCCGCTGCAGGTGGACCGCGCGGGCACCGCGCCCGCGGACCTCGAGGTGTCGGTCGACATCGCCCACACCTATCGCGGCGACCTGCGCATCACCCTGATCGCCCCCGGCGGCGCCTCGGTCGAGCTGAAGGCGCCGAGCGCCGGCGACAGCGCCGACGACGTGGTGCAGACCTGGACCGTCGACGCGTCATCGGTCGCGGCGGCGGGCACCTGGACCCTCCGCGTCGCCGACGTGTACCGCCAGGACACCGGCACGATCGCCAGCTGGTCGCTGGGCTTCTAGGAGGCAGCCGGCGCAGACGACCCGACTACCGTGGGCGATGTGCTGCACGCGCCGGTGGGATCGACGCGGACCACCGGTCGATGACCGGCTGGTGGACCCGCGCCGGCCTGGACGCCCGCCTCGGCGTCGAGGTTCGCGGTGGGCGGCGCATCGCGGGCGGCGACGTGGCCGAGGCGTGGGCGCTCGACCTGGCCGACGGGCGGACGGCGTTCGCGAAGACCCTCGCCGACCCGCCGCCCGGCATGTTCACGACCGAGGCGTCCGACCTCCGCTGGCTGGCCGACGCGCGGGCGCTCCCGGTGCCGGCGGTCCTCGCCGCCGACGACGCGACGCCCGCCCACCTGGTGCTCGAGTGGGTCGACGAGGGCGGACGGACCCGGGCGGACGAGGCGGCGTTCGGACGGGGGTTGGCAACCCTCCACGCCGTCGGCGCGGACACCTTCGGCCGCACCGACGGCCGCACGACCGGGTCGTTGGCCGTGCCGAACGACCCCTGTGGGACCTGGGCGGCCTTCTTCGCAGAGCGGCGGCTGCGCCCCCTCGCCCGCAGCGGCCGCGACCGCGGCGCGCTGCCGGACGCACTCGTGCGCGGTCTCGAGGACCTGGCGGACGCCGTCGATCGGCTCGACGTGCCCGTGGAGCCGCCTGCCCGGCTGCACGGCGACCTGTGGGCCGGCAACCGGGTGGTCGACGCGACCGGGGCGAGCTGGCTGATCGATCCGCAGGCCCACGGCGGCCACCGTGAGGCCGACCTGGCGATGATGGCCCTGTTCGGCGGGTTCGACGCGGTCTGCTGGGCGGCCTACGACGAGGTGCACCCGCTGGCCGACGGCTGGCGGGACCGGGTCGCGCTGCACCAGATCCCTCCACTGGCGGTCCACGCGATCCGGTTCGGCGGCAGCTACGTCGCCCGCACCCAGGCGGCGGTCGACCGCTACCGCTGAGGGGCCCGCTCAGCCCGGGACGACCTCGAGCTCGCCGACCTGCCCGCGGAAGCGGCCGTCGCCGGCGGGCAGCTCCCCGGTCAGCCACACCACCAGCCACCGGGTCGTGATCGGCTCCGGCGGGGTGAGGGACGCGGCCGCACCCGCGTCGGTGACCGCCGCCACCTCGGTCGTGGCGTCGATGCCCGTCGGCCGGGACTCGGCGGTGCGGAGCTGGAGGTCCTGGCCGGCCGCCATCCCGTCCAGGCGGACCTCGGCGACGGCGACGGGCTGGCCGAGGTCGACGAGGATGCCCACCCCGGGCTTGAGGTTCCCGAACGCGGCGGTGTCGTACCCCTCGGTCGTCCAGGCGGTGGCGGGGTCGCCGTCGGTCAGCAGCGGGACCTCGTCCTCGTGCTCCGCACCCCCTCCGGCCGGGTCGAAGGACGTCAGCTGGGCGGTCACCGGCGCGGCGGGTGCCGCATCGCCCACCGCCGGCGCACCCGCGCCCCCGGTGTCGTCGGCACCCTCGAGGGCCGCCAGGCCGATGACGACCGCCGCGACCACCCCGAGCAGTGCCAGCACCCACCACGCCCGCCTGCCGCCCGGCCGTTCAGCGACCCCCGCAGGCGCCCCACCACGCGGGGCCAGGGTGGGGTCGTCGTCGCCCTCCCCCGCGGGCGGCACCGGGCGAGGCGCCGGCGCAGGCGCCCCAGCCACCGACGACCCGGCCACCGGCGCGGGCTGGCGAGCAGCCGGTCCGCCCCCGGCGTCCAGCAGGGCCGCGGCCGCCGCGCCGTCGGCGGGCCGCACCGTCGGGTCGGGGTGCAGCAGCGCGACGATCGCCCGGGCGAGGTCGACGTCCACGTGCGGGGTCAGGTCATCCACCGGGGTGTCGGCGCCCACGCGCGCCAGCGCGACCTGCAGCGGCCCCTCCACGTCGTAGCGGCGACGGCCGGTCGCCGCCTCGTAGAGCACGCAGCCGAGCGCGTACACGTCGCTGGCCGGGGACGCGTCACCGCCCTGCGCCTGCTCCGGCGAGAGGTAGGCCGCGGTCCCGAGCAGCTGGCCGGGGGCCGTCCGGGAGGTCTCGTCCACCGCGCGGGCGACCCCGAAGTCGCTGAGCCTGGCCCCGTCGGCGGCGAGCAGCACGTTCGACGGCTTGACGTCCCGGTGGACGATCCCGGCGGCGTGGGCGGCGGCCAGCGCCTCGGCGAGGTCGATGCCGAGCTGGCGGACCACGTCGGAGCCGAGCGGCGCGCCGATCACCTCGTCGAGGGAGGCGCCGTCGATCAGCTCCATCACCAGGAAGGCGTCGTCGCCGTCCTCCCCGGCGTCGAGGATCCGGACGACGCGCGGGTGGGTCAGGCGGGCGGACCGGGTCGCCTCGGCCGCGAACCGCTCGCGGGCGTCGGCGTCGTCGGCGAGGTGGTCGTGGAGCAGCTTGACCGCGACGTCCCGCTGGAGCGTCCGGTCGTGGGCGCGCCACACCTCCCCCATGCCGCCGCGGCCGATCCGCTCGCCCAGCGCGTACCGGCCGGCGATGACGTCCCGGCTGGCCTCGCGCCCGGCCGGGCGCAGCGGCACCCGCGCGGTGTCCGCGCGCAGCGGATCGATCATGGTGGGCTCGCGCCCGCGGTCGACGTCGGCCATGTCCCCGCTGGTGTACCCGGGCAGGGCGCGACGCACCCGGAGGTACCCTCGTCCGCCATGTCCGCGACCCCCACCGCCGAGACCCAGACCGTCTCGACCCTGCCCCTCACCGGCGAGCGGACCGTGCCGGGCGTCGCGGTCGAGAACTACTGGTTCCAGCGCCACGTCGTCGCCTACGAGCTCGCCGCCGCCCGCTACCGGGGCCGCGTGGTGGTGGACGCCGGCGCCGGCGAGGGGTACGGGACCGACCTGCTGGGCCGGACCGCCGCGGACGTCGTCGGCGTGGAGCTGGTCGCCGACGTCGTCGCCCACGCCCGCCGCGCCTACCCGTCCCGGAGGTTCGTGCAGGCCGACATCTGCGACACCGGCCTGGAGCCGGGCCGCGCCGACGTGGTCGTCAACCTCCAGGTCATCGAGCACCTCCCCGACGTCCCGCGCTTCCTCGCCGAGTCCCGCCGGCTGCTGCGACCCGGTGGCGAGCTGTGCGTCGCCACGCCCAACCGCCTCACGTTCACCCCGCACAGCCACGAGCCGACCAACATCTTCCACGTCGAGGAGTTCACCGCCGACGAGCTGGTCGCCCGGCTCCGCGACGTGGGGTCCTTCGACGTCACGCGGGTCCTCGGGCTGTACCACGGACCCCGCATCCGGGCCGTCGAGCGGGCCACGGGCGCGCGGTTCACCGACCTCGTCCTGAGCCCACCCGAGTCCTGGGAGCCGTGGCTGCACGCCGCGGTCCGCCGCACCACCCCGGCGGACTTCCGCTGGGTCGACACGCCGCCCGAGGCACCGGAGGTCGACGACTGCCTGGACCTCCTCGTCATCGCCCGGCGGGGTGACGGGACGTGAGCGGGGGAGGGGGCGGGTCGGTCGCGTTCGTCCTCCACAGCCACCTGCCGTGGTTCCGGCGCAACGGGGTCTTCCCGGTCGGGGAGGAGTGGCTGTTCCAGTCCTGGTCGGAGTCCTACCTGCCGCTCCTCGACACCCTCGAGCGCCTGGCCGCCGACGGCCTGACCGACGTGATGACGATCGGGTTCACGCCCGTCCTGGCCGAGCAGATGGCCGACCCGTACCTGCTCGCGGAGTTCCACTCCTGGCTGGGCCGGCGCGTCCTCGACCTGCAGTGGACCATGTCCGCGGCCCCGGCGTCGGACAAGGCCGTGCTCGGGCCGGTCTGGCGGCACCACGCACAGCGCCAGGCCCGGCTCCTCACCCAGCTCGAGGACGGGCTCCTCGGCGAGGGGCTGGTGGCGCCGTTCGCCCGGCTCGCCGACGCCGGCGTCATCGAGCTCCTCGGCGGCCCGGCGACCCACCCGTACCTGCCGCTGATGGCGGACCCCTCGCTGATCCGCGGGCAGATCAGCGCCGGCCTCGACGTGGGGGAGGCCCTGACCGGGCGGCGACCCACGGGCGTGTGGGCTCCCGAGTGCGGCTACCGGCCGGCCGGTCCGGTCGGCGACCCGACCGCCCCGCCCCACGACGTGCGGCCGGACGGCACGCCGCTGCTCGTCCCCTCGGCGGTCGACCTGCCCGGGCTCGAGGCGTTCTGGGCCGAAGCGGGTGTCGACCACCTGGTCCTCGACGGGCCGACCCTCGCCCGTCCGGCCGGCGCGGCCGACCGCGAGTGGGCGCGGACGGCCCGGGACCTCCACGCGGTCGGCGATCCCCTCGACGTGCTCGACCGGCCGGTGTGGATCGCCGACTCCGACGTCGCGGCGTTCGGGCGGAACCTCGCGGTGTCGTACGCGGTGTGGAACCCCCACGGCGGGTACCCGGCGGACGTGTGGTACCGCGACTTCCACGCGATCGACCTCGAGGGCGGCTTCAAGTCGTGGCGGGTGACCGACACCTCGAGCCTCGCCAAGCAGCCCTACGAGCCGGATGCCGCCGCGGCCCGCGTCGCCGCACACGCCGACGACTTCGTCGGGCTGCTCCACGCCCACCTCGACCCGCGGGACGACGACGCCGTCGTCGTGGCCGCCTACGACACCGAGCTGTTCGGTCACTGGTGGTACGAGGGCCCGCAGTGGCTCGAGGCCGTGCTGCGCCGGCTGGCGGACGACCCGACCGTGGGCACGACCACCCTCGCGGGTCACCTCGCGCGCCGGCCCCCGGCCGCCAGGTTGCGGCTCCCCGAGTCCTCCTGGGGCTGGGGCAAGGGGCACGCGGCGTGGGTCACCGACGAGACCCGGTGGATCTGGCAGGAGATCCGGGCGGCCGAGGACCGCTTCGCGACCCTCGCCGACGGACCGGCCCGGGACGCGGCGTGGCGTCAGCTGACCATGCTGCAGGCGTCCGATTGGCCGTTCATGATCGCCCGCGACCAGTCCACGCAGTACGCCGTCGAGCGGGTCAAGACCCACCTCGCCCGCTTCGAGCAGGCCTGCGCCGGCCAGGACCTCGAGGAGCTGGCCTGGCACGACGACCCCAGCCGACGCCCCTGCCCGGTCCCGATCGGCGGATGACAACTCCCTGACGCTGGGTGACCTGGCTTGCCCGCTGCGCAGGCGTGGGGCACTCTGCTCCCCGGTCATCGGGGGGCGTGGCGCCCTCGGCGGTGACCGCAACCCGCAGCAGAAGGACGTCGTGTGTCGAACCAGCCTCCCCCGCCGTTCGGGCAGCCCGGTGGGTACAACCCCGGCCAGCAGAACCCCCCGACGCAGCCGTTCCCCGGCCAGCAGCCGCCGCCCGGCTACGGCGGTGCGCCGCCCCCGGGCTACGGCGGCGGCCAGCCCCCCGGCTACGGCGGCGGTCCACCCCCGGGCTACGGCGGACCCGGTGGCTTCCAGGGCCCGGAGAAGAAGTCCAACACGCCGCTGATCGTCGGGATCATCGCCGGCGTGCTGATCCTGGCCGGCGCGGCGGGCGCGTTCTTCCTGCTGCGCGGCGACGACGACGGCGACGTCGCCCTCAGCGACACCGAGACCGAGGAGACCGACGAGGCCACCGAGACCGACGAGCCGACCGAGGAGCCCACCGACGAGCCCACGGACGAGCCGACCGACGAGCCCACGGACGAGCCGGAGCCGACGGCGACCGCGACCGCTCCCGAGCCGCCGCCGGCCCCGCCGGCCGTGCCGCCCGCACCGCCCGCGGGCGGGGACGGGATGGCGATGGGCGACGTCGCGACCGGGCAGATCACGGCCTCCGCACCCACGGTGGACTTCTTCTTCGACGGCGTCACCGGCGAGGAGGTCGTGATCACGATGATCGCGACCGACGACGCGCTCGACCCGAAGCTGGTGCTGTACGGACCCGACGGCGCGATCGTGGCGGAGAACGACGACGCGGCGGGGCTGCCGGACGCGTTCGACTCCCGCATCCAGGCGAACCTGCCGGCCGACGGCGAGTACCGGATCGAGGCGACGTCGTTCGCCGGCACCACCGGCACCTTCGAGATCACCCTCGACTTCCCGTCGGTGCTGTCCGCCGTCGACGTGCTGAGCGCCTCCACCCCGCAGATCGTCTACGACTACGCCGGCACGGCGGGCCAGACGATCGTCATCTCGATGCGCGGCCTCGACGACGCCGTCGACCCCGTCGTCTCGATCGAGGACCCGAACGGCGTCGAGATCGGTCGTGACGACGACGGCGGCGACTTCCCCGACTCGCGGCTGGAGATCACCCTGCCGGTCGACGGGAACTACACGATCGTCGCCCAGGCCTTCGGCGAGCGCTACGGCGAGTACGAGATCAGCGTCATCGAGCTCTGACCGGGGGCTCGCCTACCGGCCCCGCTCGCCGGGCTCCCGCTTCAGGGCCTTGAGCAGCCGCGCCGGCCCGATCCCCTCCACATCGGGGGCCGGGCCGGCGTCCGCGCCGATGACCTTGCGGGCCGCCCACATGATCGGGTAGAGCCAGGTGTCGTGGCGCTCCTCCCCGCTGCGCCCGAGGGACGCGACCAGACGACCGGCCGGGGTGTCCGGCCGGACCTCGTCGACGTCGGGGATGGGGAGGTCGACGCGGTACAGCCCCGGCCCCTCGACCTCGAGGTGCCCGCCGAGCTGGCGGAAGATCTCGAGCATCGGCTGGTTCTCGGCGAGCACGTAGTTGCGGAAGGTCCCGATGCCCCGCTCGCGGGCCTCCTGCTCGAGCAGGCCGACCAGCGACGTGCCGATCCCGCGCCCCTGGTACTCGTCGAGGACGGTGATCGCGGCCTCGGCGACGTCGGGGTCGTCGCGCAGGCGGATGTACCGGGCGATCGCCACCCCGGGCGTCCCCTCGGCGTCGGGGTCGAGGGCCACCAGGGCCTCGTGGTCGACGTGGTCGACGTCGACGAGGTAGTCGAGCTGGGACTGCGTCAGGTGGTCCACCTGGCTGTGGAAGCGCAGGTAGCGGGACCGGGCGGACAGCTGGGCGAGCCCCTCCACGATCCGCTCGCGGTCATCGGGCTGGATCGGTCTGACCCACATCCGCGAGCCGTCGCGCAGCGGCACCTCGCGGACGCCGTCGGGCACGCGCCCGCCCCGCACCCGACGACGGGCCGGCGCAGCCCGCTCGGGCGACGGGTCGATCTCCTCGGTGGGGTCCACACCCACCACGGTAACCAGCGGCGGCGGCCGCACCGAGCCCCGCGCACGGACGGATGGCGACGACCACCGCAGATGACTAGTCACCCCCGCCTCGCGCGGGGGTAGGGTGGCGTCGTGCGGCGGATCGTGGTCCGGCTGGCGATCGCCACCGGGGTGGTGGTCGTCGGCGGTGCCCTGCTCGCGCTGGTCGCCGCCCTGGCGGTGCTGCACATCGACTGGGACCTCCCGCCCGAGCGGCCGCTCGGACGGCCCTCGGTGCTGTTCGACGCCGACGGGACGCCCTGGCACAGCTTCGTCGCCGACGTCAGCCACGCCGAGGTGGCCCTCGCCGGCATCAGCCCGCACCTGCGCGACGCGGTGGTCGCCACCGAGGACCACCGCTTCTACGACCACCGCGGGGTCGACCCGGCGGGCGTGCTGCGGGCGGTGTGGCAGAACGTCCGGCGGGGGGAGATCGTCGAGGGCGCGTCGACCCTGACCCAGCAGTACGTGAAGCTGACGTTCACCGGGTCCGAGCGCACGTTCCGGCGCAAGGTCCGCGAGGCGGTGCTGGCCGTCCAGCTCGAGAAGGAGCGGTCGAAGGACGAGATCCTCGCCGCCTACCTCAACCGGGTGTACTTCGGGGAGGGGGCGTACGGGGCGCAGGCCGCAGCGCTCACCTACTTCGGGGTGCCGGCGGCCGACCTCACGCTGGCGCAGGCCGCCACGCTCGCGTCGACGCTCGGCCGGCCAGCCGACTGGTCGCCGGTCGACGATCCCGAGGGCACCCGCCGGCGCCGCGACGTGGTGCTGGCCGAGATGGCGGCGCACGGCTTCGCGAGCGCCGCGGACGTCGCGGCGGCCCAGGCCGAGCCGCTCGGCCTCTCCCCCGTCCGCCGTCCCCCGCCGGCGGCGCCGTACCTGGTCGAGGAGATCCGCCGCCAGCTGCTGGCGACGATCGGCCCGGACCGGCTGTACCACGGCGGCCTGGCGATCCAGTCGACCGTCGACCTCGACGACCAGTACGAGCTCGAGCGCCGCATGGCCGGCCACCTGCCCGCCGACCCCGCCGTCGAACCGGCCGCCGTGGCCCTCGACCCCTCCACCGGGGACGTGCTCGCCGCCTGGTCGGGTCGGGACTTCGCTGAGTCCCAGGTCGACCTCGCCCTGTCCAGCGACTACGGACGGCCGAGCGGGTCGACGTTCAAGGTGTTCGCGCTGGTGGCCGCCCTCGAGCAGGGGTACGCCCTCGACTCGTCCTGGGCGGCGCCCGCGCAGATCCGCATCGGCGACTGGGAACCCCGCGGCGGCGGGTGCGGGGGCCGCTGCAGCCTCGCCCAGGCGACGTCGAGCTCGATCAACACCGTCTTCGCCCAGGTCGCCGAGTCCGTCGGCGTCCCGGCGATGGTCGAGGCCGCCGGACGGCTCGGGGTCCGCTCGACGCTGCGCGACGACGACCTGACCCAGGTGCTCGGTACCGCGTCGGTCACCCCCCTCGACATGGCCAGCGCGTTCGGGGCGCTGGCGAACGACGGGGTGGCCTGCCCCGCTCGGGTCATCCGCGGGATCACCGACGCCGACGGCCAGCCGGTCGCGGTCCCCGATCCGCGCCAGCCCGACCCCGCAGACGTCGAGGCGTGGCACCTGTCGATGGTGGCGGCCGGCTGGGCGGTGCCCGAGGCCGAGGAGCTCGGTCGGTGCCACCGCGCCGTCCCGGCCGGCGTGGCGCGACGGGCCACGACCGCGCTCAGGGCGGTCGTCGACGGCGGGACCGGCACGCGGGCGGCGATCGGCCGTCCCCAGGCGGGCAAGACCGGGACCACGAGCGACTCGACGCAGGTGTGGTTCGCCGGCTACACCCCCGACCTGTCCCTCGCCGTCATGGTCAGCCACCGCGACGGCGACGTGCCGCTGCGCGGCCTCGACGGCTGCGGCGGAGCCTGCTACGGCGGGCAGCTGCCCGCGCGGATGTGGGCCGACCTCGCGACCGGCCTGCTGGCGGACGTGGCGCCCCGCGACTTCCCCGCGCCGGAGGTCGGCGACGACGACGGCGTCGAACGCCGCACCCCGCCGGCCGGTCCCGCACCGCCGCCACCGCCCCCTCCCCCACCACCGGCGCCCGCGCCGCCCCCTCCCGCGCCACCCCAGCCGGACCCCCAGCCCGAGCCGGTCGCCCCTCCGCCGCCCGCCGCACCACCGCCAGAGCCGGAGCCGCCGCCCGAGGAGGACCCGCCCGGTCCCGGCGGGCTGATCGGCGAGCTGCTGGGCGGCTGAGCGCCCTCAACCCTCCAGCGGGTCGCCGGGGAGGGGGTGGCCGGCGCGCTGCAGCGCCAGGCCCTCCTCGACGGTCATGCCGTCGGGCAGGCGGCTCCGGATCACCCGGGCCGGCGTGCCGACGACGATGGAGAACGGCGGGATCCGGTCCTTCACCAGCGCCTGGCTGGCCACGACCGACCCCGACCCCACGTCGGCGCCGCGCAGGATCGACGCCTTCTCCCCCACCCACACGTCCGCGCCCACCCGCACCGGCGTCTTGACCAGCCCCTGGGCCTTGATCGGGACGTCGAGGCGGTCGTAGAGGTGGTCGAAGTCGCAGATGTAGATCCAGTCCCCGAGCAGCGCGTTCGTGCCGATCTCGATGTCGAGGTAGGTGTTGATCACGTTGTCGCGACCCATGACCACCTTCGGGCCCAGGCGGAGGTTCCCCTCGTGGGCGCGCAGCTTGTTGTCGTCGCCGATCCAGCACCAGGCGCCCAGCTCGAGGTTCCCGTGGCCGCGGCGGGCACGCAGCTCGACGCGGCGGCCCATGAACACCATCCCGCCCATCACGACGTGCGGGTGGCGCAGGCGCTGGGCCAGGTGGCGGCTGTAGAGGGCCAGGTACTCCGGGGTGTCCATGCGCCGCTCGACGGCGAAGCGGACGCTGCGCCGCCACCCCCACCGGGTGCGGGAGGGGAGGGGCGGGACGCCGGGCACCCGCACGCCGGCGTCGATGCCCATCAACGTCGCGCGGGCGGTGGCCTCCCGGGCGGTGGCGGCCCGCACCGCGGCGTCCGCGCGGGCGTGGGCGATGTCGCGGCCGAGCTGCTCGGCCTCGGAGGGTGAGAGCTCCGCGGACACGCCGACCCGCTCAGCCGCGGTCGTCCGCGCCCGCCGGCGGCCGCACCGCGGTCCGGATCGCGGTGTAGCAGTGGTCCTTCGGCACGACCCGGTCGAGCACGTGGGAGTCGAGCCAGAACAGCGACCGCCACACCCGGTAGGCGAACAGGGGGTAGCTGGGCGGCAGGATGCCGTCGGCGAGCATCGCCTCGGCCGTGCGGGTCACCCAGCCGAACCAGTTCGCGGTCAGCTCCTCGGTGACGGTCTCCACGTCGGTGAACCCGCCGGTGGTGGCGAGCCGCTCCAGCTCCGCGGGGGTGAAGATGTGGAGGTCGACGTGCTGCTCGAGGGCCGCGGCGTCGGCGTCCTCCGGCGCGTGGTGGGGCGGGGCCAGGACCCGGTCGTGGCCGAGGACCGCCGCGGCGGCCTTGATGCCCAGGCGGGTCACCCGCTTGAACTGGTTGGCGACCGCGTCGCCGAGGAGCGTCGGCTCGCCGGCGATGATCAGCCGACCGCCGGGCTTCAGGACCCGGCGGAACTCGGCGAACGCCGCCTCGAGGTCGGGGACGTGGTGGATGAACGCGTGGCCCATCACCAGGTCGAAGCTCGCGTCGTCGAAGGGGAGGGACTCCGCCTCCGCCGCCCGACCCTGCACCTCGATGCCGAGGCGCCGCCCGTTCGCGATGCAGGTCTTCACCATCTGCTCGGAGATGTCGGTCGTCCACGCCTCGCCGACGTAGCCGGCCTGGGCGACGTTGAGCAGGAAGAACCCGGTCCCCCCGCCGACCTCGAGGACCCGCTCGAAGCGGCGCGGCGTGCCGCCGAGCGCCGCGGCGAAGCGGCCGACCGCGTAGTCGATGCAGCGCTCGTCGAAGCTGATCGACCACTTCTCGTCGTAGGTCAGCGCCTCCCAGTCGTGGTAGACGATGTTGTCCCGGCGGGGGTCCCGCGGGACGTCGGTGGTGGTGGGTGCGGCCATGGACTGCTCCTGGGTGGTCGGGCCTGGGGGTCGGGGATCCGGCCGGCTCAGCGCTGGGTGAACTCGGCGCGGTCCTTCGCGAGGAACGCGTCCATGCCGATCTCGCGGTCCCGGGTCGCGAAGGTGGCGGCGAACAGCTCGGTCTCGAGCTTGAGCGCCGAGGCCAGGTCGAGGCCCATCCCCTCGTCGATCGCCTTCTTCGCCATCCGCAGCGCGTAGGGGCCGGCTGCGTAGGCGCGGGCGGACTCGACGGCGCGGTCGTACACCTCGTCGGCCGGGTAGATCCGGTCGACGAGGCCCAGCTGGCGGCAGGTCTCGGCGTCGTACATCTCCCCGCCGTAGACCCACTCCTTGGCCGCCTGGGTACCGATCAGCCGGGCGAGGCGCTGAGTGCCGCCGGCGCCCGGGATCAGCCCCAGCTTGATCTCGGGCTGGCCGAACTTCGCGTTGTCCGCCGCGTACCGGAAGTCCGCGGTGAGCGCCAGCTCGCATCCGCCACCCAGGGCGTAGCCGTTGACCGCGGCGATGACGACCTTCGGGACCTCGGCCAGGGTCCGGAAGGCCTCCTGCAGCTCGCCGGCGTGGGCGAACGCGTCGGTGAAGGACATCTCGCGCATCGCCTTGATGTCCGCGCCGGCGGCGAAGACCTTCGGGCCGCCCCACAGCACGACGGCGCGCACGTCGTCGTCGGTCGCGACCTGGCGGGCGGCGTCGGCGCACTCGCCCCACATCTGGACGTTCAGGGCGTTGACGGGCGCCCGGTCGATCCGGATCGTCGCGACCCCGTCGTCGGTCTGGACGCTGACGAACTCTCCCACGGCAACCCCTCGGCTCGGCTCGGACGGCTGGTCGGGGAGTCTACGCCCGGCCTGCAGGACACCCCGATCCCGAGGCGCCCGGGGTTCTAGGCTGCGGGGTGATGGACGACCTCAGGCCCGGCACGAGGATCGGCCCCTACACGATCCGCCAGGTGGCGGGGCGGGGGGCCGTGGGGATCGTGTACATGGCCGACCACGAGGTGCTCGACCGCCGGGTGGCGGTCAAGACCCTGAGCCCCCTCTACGCCGACGAGGGGGTGTTCCGCGAGCGGTTCAGCCGTGAGGCGCAGGGCGCCGCAGCCGTCCGGCACCCCAACATCATCAGCGTCTTCGACGCCGGCGAGCACGAGGGCATCCCCTACCTGGTGATGACCTACGTGGACGGCCCGGACCTCGAGCGGGTGCTCAGCGACCGCGGGGGCCGCCTCGAGCCCGCCGAGGCCGTGCTCATCTGCGCCGCGGTGGCCGATGCGCTGGACGCCGCCGGCGCCCAGGGGCTCGCGCACCGCGACGTCAAGCCGGCGAACATCCTGTTGGAGGGGTGGGAGCCCGAGCGCTACGGAGGACCCCGACGGCGCCCGCACGTCTACCTGACCGACTTCGGGCTGGTCCGGTCCTCCGCGCAGGTGACGGTCACCCGGACCGGCCAGTTCGTCGGGACCCTGCTGTACATGTCGCCGGAGCAGATCGAGTCGAAGGCGATCCCGGCGAGCGACCAGTACTCCCTCGCCTGCGTGCTGTGGGAGTGCCTGACCGGCACCTTCCCCTTCACCCCGAGCGGCGGGTCCACGCTCTCGCTGCTCAGCAAGCACCTGAACGACCCGGTGCCGCCGTTCTCAGCACAGCCGGGCGGGCGGTGGTCGCCGGGCCTCGACGCGATCTTCGCCCGGGCGCTCGCGAAGAAGCCGCAGGACCGGTTCCCGACGTGCGGGGACTTCATGGACGCGGTCACCCGGGAGCTCGGCCTGGGCACCTCGGCCCCCCGCTCGACCCCCGAGCCGCCGGTCGCCGCACTCGAGGGGACGGGACGGTCCGGGTCGGCGCCTCCGCCACCCGCGGCCTCGGCCACCACGTCGGGGGTCGCCTCGGCCGCGAGCGGGCCGCCCCCCCCCCACGCCGGTGCCGTGCCGATGGACGACACCCGCCCGCCCCCCACCGCGCCCGGGCCCGCGGGACCGCCGGGGTACCCACCGGGTCTGCCCCCCGGCCTGCCGTCCCCGCAGGCCCAGGCGCCGCCCTCGCCCAACCGGAACGGCGTCATCGCGGCCATCGCCGTGGTGCTGCTCCTGCTCGCGGCGGCGATCGTCGCCTACCTGGTCGCGACCGGCGACGACGACGTCAGCCTGTCGGATGAGGCCAGCGCCGCAGAGGTGGCGGGTGACGAGGTCGCCGAGGCGGCGGAGCCCGACGGCGCCGTCGAGACGACGGCGGCGGGCGATCTCGTGGACGACCCGGCGACAGCCGGAGGCGATGACGGGGACACGGCGACGGCCGAGGGGGCCGCGCCGGAGGCGCAGGGACTCGTCGCCTTCGTCGCCGACGGCGAGGTGTGGGCCCAGGCCACCGACGGCCAGGCGCCGGTGGACGTGACCGCCGGGCGCGTGCCCGGCGCGGCGCAGCCCGCCTGGCGCCCCGGGACTGACGAGCTGGTCGTCGCCAGCGAGGCCGGACTGGTGCTCCTCGGGCTGGACGGCGGCGAGCCGCAGCCGCTGACCGACGACGGCGGGCACAGCGACCCGGCGTGGGACCCGACCGGCTCGCAGCTCGTGTTCAGCGCGCCCGCCGCGGATGGCGCGCGGGACCTCGTCGTCCTCGAGTTGGGCGCCGAACCCCGGCCGCTCGGGCTGCCCGTGCTGCTGGCCGCCCAGGGCGGCGGGACCATCGCCCAGCGACCCACCTGGTCACCGGACGGAGGTGTGGTGACCTTCCACGTGGCCGGGGGACCGGACGGGCTCCGCCTGTGGAGCGTCGACCCGGTCAGCGGGCCGCCCGAACCGGTGCTCGGCGTGGCGGAGGGCGACGCCTTCCACCCGGCGTACACCCGCGCCGGTGACCTGGTCTACTCCTCCCGCGGTGACCCGTCGACCGATGCCGCGGTCGTCCAGGTCCTCGAGCTCGCGCTCGCGACCAGCCGGGTCGTCGCCCAGGCGGACGGCGTCGACGCGAAGGACGCCGACCCCTCCCCCTGCGGTGACTGGATCGCCTACCAGGTGGACCTGCCGGAGGGGCCGCGCATCGCGGTGGCGCCGCTCGACGGCGCGGGCGACACCGCGGAGATCCCCCTGCCGGAGGGGGTGGGGGCGGTGACCGATCCGGCCTGGGCCGGGCAGGCCTGCCCCGCCTGAGGGGCGGCTACCAGCCGGCGTCGATCGGGGTGCCCTGGCTGATGAGCGCGCCCTCGGGCCGCTCGGTGGTGCGGGTCAGCAGGTCGGCGGCGTGGGCGGGGAGTGCCCCGCCCGCGGGGGCCTCGGGCTCGTGCGCGACCAGCTCGGCGAGGCGGCGGGCGAGGTCGGCGGTCGTCACGCGAGCGGGCCCGGTCAGGGACGCCTCGACGTGCAGCGAGGTGTCGAGGTCGCGCTCGGCGTCCGCCAGGACCGCCGTGGTGGCGACGTCGATCCAGGAGACCGGCCAGTGGGCGCCGGGGGGATCGTCGCCGAGCGCGCCCGCGGCCAGCGCCGCGGTCAGCGGGTCGTCCGGCCCGACGATGACCGCGCAGCGCAGGACGACGCTCTCGAGGGGCGCGTCGGCGGCCAGCTCCTCGGCCTCCGCCAGGGCCTCGAGCCAGGGGTTCTGAGCGACCTGGGCGATCGCCAGGTCGCTCAGCAGCACCAGGCGGCGACACCCCGCCCCGATCGCCGCGCTGACGACCGTGGCGGTCGCGTCGAGGTGCGCCGCCGGGTCGTCGGTCGGACGACCGAGGAGGTGCAGCACGGTGTGGACCTGCTCGAGCGCGGTCTCCAGGTGGGCCTCGTCGTCCAGGTGGCCGTGGGCGACCTTGCAACCGAGCTGGCGGTAGGACCCGGCCAGGGCCTCGCTGCGCGCGGGGGCGGCGAGATCGGCCTGCACGAACGCGCGGACCTCCCCACCGCCGGCCGCCAGCTGGTGCACCGCCCGGCGACCGACCGCCCCCTCGACCCCCGTGACCAGTACCGGCATCGCCGTCCTCTCCTCGCCGCCCGATGCGACGCCTCACCCTACGCGGCCGCGCGCGACGGGCCGGGCGACCGCCCGCCATCGCCCCACGGGCGCACGACGGGACCCGGGGATCCGCGCACCCTCCCGCCATCGACCCACGGGCGCATCGCGGGACCCGGGGAGCCGCGAACCCTCCCGCCATCGACCCACGGGCGCATCGCGGGACGCCCGACGCGCGACGGAGCCCCGTCAGCGCGTCAGCGCGGCGCGCATCTGCTCGACCACCGCGTCCTCGACCGCCCGGGCCCCGCCGTAGACGTAGGACCGGCCCCGGGCGTCGAGTGACGAGAGGTAGTCGACGTGCCGCTGGGGCAGCTGCTCGGAGGGGGTGAGGAGGAGGGGCAGGCTGCCGGCGTCGAAGGCGTGGGGCGCGCCGGCCAGACCGTCGGGGTAGTCCTCCACGCTGGCCACCGACACGCCGGAGGGGTCGATCCCGCCGTAGAACGTCTCGGCAGCGGCGACCGAGCGCAGCGACGGGGTGTCACCGCTGACGGTGAACGCCTCCGGGACCGCGGCGGCCGCCGCCGGGCCGACCGTGACCACGTCGGCGGTGGCGTGCTCGTCGAGGTACGCGTCGACCGTCGCGGGCAGCCGGTCGGCGTCGGTCAGGAGCAGCACGCCGTCGGCGAACGTGGTGGCGAGGGCCCCGCCGATCAGCGCGTCCGGGAAGTCGTTGCCGGTGGCGACGGTGATGAACCCCGGGCGGGGGGCGGCTGCGCGCGCGATGGCGAGCGCCGTCTCGATCCGGTTCGATCCCGCCAGCCGCCTGGTCGCGTACCCGGCGTCGGCGACGGCGGACTCCACCGCGGCGCTGATCGCCGACTCGCCGCCGAGGACCAGGACGGTGCCGCCGGCGGGGAGGACGCGGCGGATCTCCTCGAGCGTCACCGGCGCGAGGGTCGTGGACGGGGTCAGCAGCAGCGGTCCGTCGACGCTCGCCGCGAGCGGTCCGCCCGCGAGCGCGTCGGGGAAGGCGTCGGATCGTGCGAGCACGACCGCGCCGGCGCGGCCCGCGCCGTAGGTGTCGGCCGAGATGGCGATCGCCGTCTCGATGCGCGTCGGACCGGCCAACCGGCGGATCTCGGGGGGCTGGGCGACTGCGGGGAGCGCGAGCACCAGCACGAGGACGAGCACCGACCCCGTCCCCGCGACGATCCGTCCCACGTCCGGCAGTCTGCCCGACGCACCGGGCCGGCGTCGAGGAGCTGTCGAGGAGCTGAGATGGCATCTCCGGGCCGCGGCGTATAGAAACTGACCCGAGTCATCCCACGGGCCACGCCCCGTGGACCCCCGAACCGCGGGAGGACCCCGAATGGACCTGAACCCGACGCCTGAGCAGGAGGCGTTCCGCCAGGAGGTGCGGACCTGGCTCGAGGCCAACGTCCCCACCGACCTGCCGCCCCTGACCTCCGAGGCCGAGCTGGGCCTCTACAAGGACTGGGAGCGCAGCCTGTACGAGGCCGGCTACGCCGCCATCCACTGGCCCGCCGCCTACGGCGGTCGTGACGCCGACCTGCTCACCCAGGCGATCTTCGCCGAGGAGTACGCCCGCTCCGGCGCACCGCAGCGCATCAACGTCCTAGGGCTCGGCCTGTTCGGCCCGACCCTGATGGTCCACGGCACCGACGAGCAGAAGGCGCAGTGGCTGTCGGGCATCCTCTCCTGCGACGACATCTGGGTGCAGGGCTTCTCCGAGCCCGACGCCGGATCGGACCTCGCGGCGCTGCGGACCTCCGCGGTGCTGGAGGGCGACACCTACGTGGTGAACGGCCAGAAGATCTGGACCTCCCAGGGCCGCTTCGGCGACTGGATGTTCGCGCTGGTGCGGACCAACCAGGACGCGCCGAAGCACAAGGGCATCACCTACCTCGCGATCGACATGCACACACCGGGCATCGACGTCCGACCGATCACCCAGATCAACGCCGACCCGGGGTTCGCCGAGGTCTTCTTCGACGACGTGCGGGTGCCGGCGGCCAACGTCGTCGGCGGCGTCGACAACGGCTGGCGGGTCGCGATGACGACCCTCGGCTTCGAGCGGGGCACCGGCCTCGGCAGCCACGTCCGCTTCCAGAAGGACCTCGACGGCCTGGTCGCGATCGCCCGCGCCCGCGGGGTCGCCGGCGACCCGCGGGTCCGCGACGCGCTCGCCGCGCTCCACGCGCGCAACCAGGTCTTCCGCCACAACGGCAACCGGACGCTGACGACGCTGTCGAGCGGCGGGCAGATCGGCCCGGAGGCCAGCCTCAACAAGCTGTACTGGTCCACGATGGAGCGCGACATCTTCGAGACCGGGATGGAGCTGCTGGGCCCCTACGCCGAGCTCGAGGACCCCGGGCTCGACGGCGTCGACGCGACGGACTGGCACAAGAAGTACTGGTACAGCCGCGGCGCGTGCATCTACGCCGGGACCACCCAGATCCAGAAGAACATCATCGCCGAGCGCGTGCTGGGGCTGCCCAAGGAGCCCCGCATCGCCGCGGGGACGTAGGGAGACGACCGTGCACTTCGACTTCACCGACGACGCGAAGGACCTGGCCGCTGGCGCCAGGGAGTTCCTCACCGGCGTGTACCCCCCCTCCGCCGTCCGCGCGCTGTGGGACGACCGCGGCCCACGGGACCGGTCGTCCTGGACCCAGCTGGCCGAGACCGGCTTCGTCGGCGTCGCCATCGCCGAGGCCCACGGCGGCCTCGGGCTGGGCGACGTCGAGATGGCGCTGCTGCTCGAGGAGGCCGGCCGGGCCAACCTGCCCGAGCCGCTGCTCGAGACCGCGGCGGTCGCCGCGCCGACCATCGCCGAGGCGGGTGGCGACGCCGTCGCCAAGGAGTGGCTGCCTCGCATCGCCGCGGGCGAGGCGATCGTGACCGTCCGCCTCGGCGACGAGCCCGTCGCGCTCGATGCCGACGTGGCCGACGCGCTGCTCATCGAGGTCGACGGGGCGCTGCACCTGGTCGGCTCGGACTCCTTCACCGCGACGCCCGCGGCGTCCATCGACGGCGCCCGGCGGGTGTTCCGGGTCGAGGCCACCACGTCGGACGCGACCCTGCTGACCGACGACGCCGCGCACGTCGCCCGCGCCTTCGACCGCGCCGCGACCGCGACCGCGTCCTGGCTGAACGGGCTCGGCCAGCGCCTGCTCGAGATGAGCGTCGCCTACGTGTCCGAGCGCGAGCAGTTCGGCCGGCCGGTCGGCTCCTTCCAGGCCGTCAAGCACCTGCTCGCCGAGACCGTCCTCGAGGTCGAGACCTCCCGGGCCGCGACGTGGTACGCCGCCTACGCGGTGCAGCACGACCTGCCGGACCGGGTCGAGGCGGTCAGCGTGGCGAAGTCCTACGCGAGCGACGCGGCACGGCTGGCCAACACCAACGCGCTGCAGGCCCACGGCGGGATCGGCTTCACCTGGGAGCACGACCTGCACCTGTGGCTCAAGCGGGGCAAGGCCCTCGAGGGCGCGTACGGCACGGCCGCCTGGCACCGCGAGCGCATCGCCGCCGCGATCCTCGACCGCTGAACCGAGGGCGGCTGACCCGAGGGCGAGGGGGAGGGAGCTAGGGCGCGCAGGACCGGCCGGCGAGGACGTCGCCGACGGCGCGGGCGGTGTCCGCGGACACGAGGTCGGTCCCGCCGATGACCAGCGGGAGTCCCCCGGCGCCGCAGAACGCCTCGCGGACCGGGCCGGTGAGCTGGTCGCCCGCCTCCCCCTCGACGGGCATGAAGACCCCGGCGCCGGCGCCGACGACCGGCGCCGCACTGAGGACGTGGGCGTAGGCGTCCTCGCGGCGGAGGTTCACCGCCGCCACGGTGTCGGGGGCTGGCTCGTCCCTGCCCGCCAGCTCCGCCCGGTGCCACTGGGCCACGGCGATGGCCGTCCGGGTCCGGTCGGTCCCGGCGAGGCGGGTGACGGTCGCCCCGGCCACGAGGTCGCGCACGCCGTCGACGACCGGCACCGACACCGCGCCGGCACCGCCGACGACGATGACCCGCTGGACCGCCATGTCCGCCAGCGCGCGGCCGGTGGCCGGGTGCAGCACGTCTGGCGGTGTGAGCAGGACGGGGAAGCCCCACCAGACGGCGAGCTGACCGGCGACGACCGCGTCGGGCCAGGACCCGGAGGTGACCAGGATGGCGGTGCCGAACGGCGGCCGGGGGCCGCTGCCGTGCCGGGCGACGACCTCGGCGGCGACCGCGGCGGCGGTGGCCTCGCGGGTGTCGCCGGCCAGCCGGCGGGGCGTGAAGCCCAGCGCGGCGAGCTCGTCGGCGACGGCGGCGGGCACGGCGGCCTCGCCGCCCAGCAGGTACCCCGTCGCGCCGGGCCGGACCGCGCGGACCAGCTCGGCCCTGGTCAGCGGGTCCAGCCCGCCGGTCGACGGGGTGTAGAGCAGCGGGCCGCGCCCGTACGCGAGGGTGCTGCCGGCCAGGGCGTCCGGGAACCCGTCGTCGCGGGCGACGACGGCCAGGCGGGCGGCGCCGTCCGCGAAGACCGCTCGTGAGGCCGCGACCGCCTGGGGGATCGCCGTGGTGGGCCCGTCGACGGTCGCGGCGATGCGCACCGGCTCGCCGTGCGGCGCCGGGTTGGTCGGGGCCGGGCCGGTGTCCGGCAGCACCGACGGGGGGACCTGGCCGGCGACGACGCCGTCGACGAACGACCTGGCCGTGCTGAGGCGGGCGTACACGCCCGGATCGCCGACGCCGCACACCGACGGGCCGAACGAGACGACGCCGACCTGGCGCACCACGCCGTCGGCGGGGTCCGTGGCGAGCAGCGGGCCGCCGGAGTCACCGCGGCAGGAATCGGCCGCCGGCGCGTCGACCGCGCCCGGGCCGCCGGCGCACAGGTGGAGGAGCAGGTCCAGGGTGCCGCCGAACGCCTGGCCGCAGCTCCCCGGGTCGGTCACGGGGACCGTCGCCGCGTGCAGCTGGGTGGTCGTCGCCGAGGCCTCGTCGGCCCCGGCGCCGGTCCGCCCCCACCCGAGGACCGTCGCGATCGCACCACCTGACGGCCAGTCGGCTCCCTCGGCGACCAGCGGCTGCGGCGGCACGCCCAGGTCGCCCGAGACGCGCAGCACCGCGACGTCGTTGCGCCGCTGGACGGGGTCGTAGTCGGGGTGGAGGTGGACCGCGCTGCCGGCCAGCTCGATCCCGCCGGCGGCACCGAGCTCGGTCCGTCCGGCGATCACCCGGATGTCCTCGGGGTGGCGCCACCGCTCGGCGGTGTCGTCGTGGAAGCAGTGGGCGGCGGTCAGGACCAGGTCGGACGCGATCGCGGTGCCGCCGCAGAACTGGGCGACGACGCGGTCGGGCTCCTCGGCGCGGACCAGCGCGACGACGGACGGCCACGCGCCGGGTTCGGCTGGCTGCCCCCCGACCACGGCGTACTCGGCCGCCCCGGCGGGGACCGCCAGAGCGAGTGCGCACACCAGGATCACGACCGCTCTCGTCAGCCCAACCCCCGCGCTGACGCGCCGGGGTTGCCCCCCGGCCTGTCCGCTGATCGCTGACGCGCTCACCGCCCCCTGTGACGCCTGGGGAGGCCTCGCCGATACGGTGGGCCGCCACGATGCTCACGCTGTTCCACGACGTGACCGACCCGGCGTCGGCGATCGCGGTCGCGCGCTACACCCGCCTGGCCCGCGACGGGGTCGACGTCACCTTCGAGGGGTTCGAGGCCGTCGGCCTCGACGTCGTCATGCCCGTCGATGTCGGGGTGCTCGCGGCCCTCGAGGACCTGGCCGACGTCGCGGCGGCGGAGGGCGTGGTCCTGCGCCGTCCGCCGGCCATGCCGCCCACCGGGCTGGCCCACGTCCTCATCGCCCACGCCGAGACGACGCCGCAGGCCCACGACGTCCGCGCCGCGGTCTACGCCGCGCACTGGCGGGAGGGGCGCGACATCGCCGACCCGGCGGTCCTGGTCGAGGTCGCCGCCGCCGCCGGGTTGGACCGCGAGCCGGTGGCCGCGCTGCTCGCCGACCGCGTGGCCCTGGCCCAGCGCCGACGTGAGATGGCCGCCCACCGCCGCGACGGCGTGGGGGGCGTGCCGGTCGTGCTGGCCAGCCAGACCCTGGTGCCGGCCCTGCTGGAGGAGTCCCAGATCCGCGAGCTCGCCGCCGCGATCTGAGCCCGCCACCGCGTGGACGGGTGGAGGGGTGCCCGACGGTCCACGCCTGGCGGGGTGCGCCACGTCAGACTGGGCGCCGACGTGGACCTCATCGCCGATCGCTACGAGCTGCTGTCCGCCCTGGGCCAGGGCGGCATGGCGCACGTGTACACGGCCCGCGACCGCGTGCTCGACCGCCGCATCGCGGTCAAGCTGCTGCGCGCAGACATCGGCCGCGACGACGTCCTCCGCGAGCGGTTCCTGCGCGAATCGCGGCTCGCGGCCCGCCTGAACCACGCCCACATCGTCCGGGTGTACGACGCGGGCGTCGACGGCGACACGCCGTGGATGGCGATGGAGCTGGTCGACGGCACCTCGCTGCTCGACCGGATGTCGACCAGCGGCCCCCTCCCGGCGGAGGAGGCCGTCGAGATCACCACCCAGGTCCTCGACGCGCTGACCGCCGCCCACCGCGCCGGGGTCGTCCACCGCGACGTGAAGCCGGCCAACGTCCTGTTGAGCCCGGACGGCGCCAAGCTCAGCGACTTCGGGATCGCGAAGAGCCTGCAGGCCGTCAGCGACCTGACCCAGACCAACCAGTTCATGGGGACGCCCAAGTACACCGCCCCCGAGGTCGCCATGGGCCTGGCCGCGGACGCGCGATCGGACCTGTACTCCGCCGCCGTCGTGCTGTGGGAGATGCTCGCCGGCGAGCCGCCGTTCACCCACGAGAACCCCCTCGCGCTCGCGATGATGCACCGGACCGATCCGCTGCCGTCCCTCGCCGAGCGCCGTCCCGACCTGCCGCCCGCCCTGGTCCGCGCCGTCGAGGCCGGGTTGGCGAAGGACCCGGGCGACCGTCCCGGTGACACCGCGGCCTTCGCCGCCCTGCTCGCCGCCGGGCTGGCCGGCCACGACCCCGGCATCGCCGCGGTCGCCACCCAGGTGATCCCGACCCAGCCGCCGCCCGCGGCCCCGGCCACCGCGCCGCCGGTCCGCGAGCAGACCCTGGCCATGCCACGCCCGGCGGTCGCGGCCAGCCAGCCCGCGGGACCGCCGAGCCGGCCCCCGGGGGGTGGCCGCCCCGCCGGCCGCGGGTCGCGCGGACCGGGCACCCTCGGGGTCGTCCTGGCCGTCGTGGTGCTCCTCGGGCTCGCGGCCGCCGCCTTCTGGCTGTCCGGCGCCGGGGACGCCGGGCCGGAGCCGAGCCCGTCGCCGGGCGTGACCACCGAGTCGACGCCGTCACCGAGCGCCACCCCCTCGCCCACCGACACCGGACCGGCGACGGCCGCACCCCCTCCCCCACCGCCCGAGCCCACCCCGACCCCGACCCCGGCACCGCTCCAGCCGACCCCGCCGCCGGCCCCGGAGCCGACGGCCACCGCCGCACCGACCCCGGACCCCGAGCCGACGGCGACGGACCCGCCGCCGGCCACCCCCGCCCCGGCACAGCCGCCCGAGCCCACCGAGGGCTAAGACCGCGGGCGGACCCGCCGATGCAATCCGCGAGCGGCCGACGCGGGCAGTGCCACCCGCGCGACCTCGCGCGACAGAGAGGTTCCTCACATGGCGATCCTGGTCATCACCGCACTCGGCGGCGCGTTCGCGCTCCTCCTCCGCCGCGCGGCCACCGATGCCGCCTCGACCGACCTGCCCGACGACGTCTGGGCGGCCTTCGAGGCCAGCATGGCCGCCGACCAGATCGACGAGCTGCCCCGGCCGACCGGCACCGCCGTCACGACGGTCGGCGGCATGGCGGTCGGCGAGTCCGGGTTCGTCAGCTCCCGCGCCGCGGCCGTGGACCCGACCGGCGCCCTCTGGCTCGCCGCCACCGCCGTCGTGCACACCGTCTGCGTCCCCGGGCGGGTCGCGGTCCGCCGGGACGCGGCCGGCTACCACCTCCAGCGCCACGAGGGGCCCGTCGGCGTGTGCGGCGCCAACCTCGTCGAGCTCCACACCCGCGTGCGGGTGGCCAGCCGGTTCGACTGACCCGCCCGCCGGCCCGACCCTCCGACCGGCCGCGTTGACATCGCGGCCACCAGGGGTAGGACAGTAGGTTGACACCGTTCACCTACGCCCTGGGAGCCGAGCGCATGTCCACGACCGAGCACGACCTCAGCCAGCGCAAGACCTTCGAGTCGCTCAACCCGGCGACCGGCGAGCCGCTCGCGACGTACCCGGTCCACACCGCCGCCGACGTCGACAACGCGGTGATCCGGGCCCGCGCCGCGGCCAGCTGGTGGCGCGACCTCGGCTTCGACGGCCGGAAGGACCGCCTGCTCGCGTTCAAGGGCCTGATCGCCCGCCGCTCCGACGAGCTGACCCAGCTGGTGCACTCCGAGAACGGCAAGCCGCTCGACGACGCGTTCATCGAGGTGCTGCTGTGCGTCGACCACCTCGACTGGGCGGCCCGCAACGCCGAGCGCATCATGCGCCAGCGGAGGGTCAAGATGCCGCCGCTGGTGATGGACCACGCCGGCTACCTGCACTACGAGCCGATGGGCGTCGTCGGCGTCATCGGCCCGTGGAACTACCCGATCCACACGCCGATGGGATCGATCTCCTACGCCCTGGCGGCGGGCAACGCCGTCGTGTTCAAGCCGTCGGAGTACACGCCCGGCATCGGCACCCGGATGGCCGAGCTGTTCGCCGAGGTGGTCGACACCGAACCGGTCCTCCAGGTCGTGACCGGGTTCGGCGACACCGGCCACGCGCTCTGCGCCAACCCCGGCATCGACGTGCTGGCGTTCACCGGATCCGCCGCGACCGGCCGGAAGGTCATGGCGGCGTGCGCGGAGAACCTCACGAAGGTCGTCATGGAGTGCGGCGGCAAGGACGCGATGCTCGTCGACGCCGACGCCGACCTGGCGAAGGCCGCCGACGCGGCCCTGTGGGCGGGGTGCGCGAACGCCGGGCAGACCTGCGCCGGCGTCGAGCGGGTGTACGTCCACGCCGACGTGTACGACGACTTCGTCACCGAGATCGCGGCGAAGGCGAAGGACGTCCGCGCCGGTGACGACGCGCGCGCCCACTACGGGCCGATCACGATGCCGGGGCAGCTCGACATCATCCGCACCCACCTGTCCGACGCGCTCGACCGCGGCGCGCAGGCGATCGTCGGCGGCCTCGACGCCATCCGCGAGCCCTTCGTCGACCCGGTCGTGGTCACCGACGTCCCCGCCGACGCCCCGCTGCTGACCACCGAGACGTTCGGCCCGATCGTGCCCCTCGTCCGCGTCCCCGACATGGAGGAGGCCGTCCGACAGGCGAACGCCTCGCCGTACGGGCTGGGCGCCACGGTGTTCAGCCGGTCGCGCGGCATGGAGCTGGCGCGTGCCCTCAGCTCCGGGATGGTCAGCGTCAACAGCGTGCTGCGCTTCGCCTCCGCCCCCGAGCTGCCCTTCGGCGGCCGCGGCGAGTCGGGCTTCGGCCGGATCCACGGCGAGGACGGGTTCAAGGAGTTCGTGCACCCCCGCGCGATCACCCGCAAGCGGTTCGGGCTGGCTCCGGAGTTCGCCAGCTTCTCACGCCCCGACTGGCTGTTCACGGCCGCCGACCAGTTCATGAAGCTGCTGCACGGCCGCCACCGCCGCTGATCCCGGGCTCCGTGCCCGACCGCCTGGCCGCCCGCACAGCTCCGGCCGGGCGGCGCGCCGACGTGCCCGCACTACGCTGGCGCCGCGTGTCACGTACGCGCACACGGGGAAGTGCACCGTCCATCCGGGCTAGTCCACCTGTACGGTTCGCACGCTGGGGGCGAGACGATCGATCTACTATCGCGGTCGTTGAACCTCCGACGGATGTGGCCTGTCCTCGCGCTCGCCGCGGTGCTGAGCGTCGCCCACGCGCTGGCGACCCCGGCGTTCTGGCCGGTCGACGAGACGTCGCACGTGGCCTACGCCGACCACCTCGCCTACGAGCTGGCGGTCCCGCGCATCGACGACCCGATCCCCGTCACGCTCGACTACCCGGGCCTCGACGACCGGATCGGGTGGGAGCGCGTGCAGCTGCGCTACGGCCGCCAGGACATCTGGACGGCGAACCACCCGCCGCTCGCCTACGCGGGCCAGGCCGTCGGCCTGCGCGTCGGGACGGCCATCGCGGGACCGGGGTTCGGGATGTTCCTCGCACGCCTCACGTCGACGGCGTGGCTGGTGGTCGGCGTCTGGGCGTCGATGCAGCTCGCGTTCCTCCTCGCCCCGGCGCGGCGTGACCGGCGTCGCATGACGCCGGTCGAGGTCGCGTACGCCGCCGGGACCCTGGTGGCGGTCACCCCGACGCTGTCCCACCTGGGCGGCTTGGTCTTCAACGACGTCCCCGCGTTCGCGCTGTCGACGCTCGTGCTGTACCACGGCGTCCGGGCCGCGGTCGGCGGGCTGACCCCCCGCCGCCTCCAGCTCCTCGGGGTGGTGGCCGGGCTGGCCGCCCTGACGCGCGTCACCGCCCTGCCGGCCGTCGGCATCGCGGTGCTGCTGGGCGCGTACGGCTGGTGGCGCGATCCGGTTGCCATGCGGGTGCCCGCGCGCACCCGGTCGCTGGTGCTGGCCGGCCTGGCGTTCGTGCCGGCCGCGGTGTTCTGGCTGCGCAACATCGTGGTGTACGGCGACCTGACCGGGTCGGCGTACCTGCTCGCCAAGTTCGAGCGGGACCTCAACACCCCGGTCGAGGAGCTGGTCCCGGACCGGTTCTTCTGGCTCAAGCTGTGGGACCGGATGCTCGCCGACCTGACGACCGGCCACTGGGCGGTCGGCACCCGGGCCCACATCACCGAGGCGGTGCTCCTCCTCGTCCTCGCCGGCGTCGCCTGGTGGGCCGCCCAGCGCCTCTTCCTCCGCCGGACGCCACCTCCCGGTGGTCGCGGGACCGCGGAGTCGACGATCGTCCTCGACACCCGCGCGCGCTCCGGCCGACTTGCCGCGGCCCTGCGGGCCCACCCCGCGCGGGTGGCGTGGGCGGGCTGCGCCGTGGTGAACGCCGCGCTCCTGGTCTCGATGGTGCAGTTCCACGCCGCCGGCGGATCCCTCCACGGGCGCTACATGATCGGCGGCATGGCGATCACCGCGACGGTCATGGTCCTCGCGATCGACGGGTTGCCGTGGGTCGGTCGCCACCTGGCGGTCGCCGTCGCGCTGCCCCTCTTCATCGTCAACGCGTCGCTGGTCCAGGCGCTCAACATCCACCAGAGCGGCACCTGGTCGCGGATCGACATCGACCTGGTGCTGCCCCTCTTCGCCGGCGAGGCCACCGAGACCGTCACGCTGCTGCTCGCCGCGGTCGGGGTCGCGCTCCTCGCCACGATCACGGTCCAGCACCGCCGGAGTCCGCGGCCGCGGGTCGACGGCGGTGCGGAGAGCCGCCGAGCAGGGCGCTACGACGTCTCGGTGCCCAACCGGTCGAGCAGGGAGTCCGCCGCGCTGTAGGGGTCGGTCCGCCGGGCGACGACGTCGTCGAGGACCGCCTCGAGCGCCTCCCCGTCACCGAGCCCGCGCATCCGACGCCGCACGGCGGCCAGCACGATCTCGCGCACCTGGACCCGCGCGGCCGTGCGACGCCGCGCCTGGCGGTGCGGCCCGTCCGAGGCCCAGGTCAGGTGGCGGTCGAGGGCATCGGCGACCGCGTCGACGCCCTCGCCGCGTGAGGCGACCGTCCGCAGGATCGGCGGGGTCCAGCCGTCCGGGTCGGCGGTCATGTCGAGCATCCCCTGCAGCTCGCGGACGGTGCGCTCGGCCCCCTCCCGGTCTGCCTTGTTGACGACGAACACGTCGGCGACCTCGAGGATCCCCGCCTTCGCCGCCTGGACCGCATCGCCCATGCCCGGTGCCAGGGCCACGACGGTCGAGTCCGCCAGCGAGGCGATCTCCACCTCCGCCTGTCCGACCCCGACGGTCTCGACGACGACCACGTCGAACCCGGCGGCGTCCATCACCGTCACGGCCTGCGGGGTCGCCCAGGACAGCCCGCCGAGGTGCCCGCGACTGGCCATCGAGCGGATGTAGACGCCGTCGTCCATCACCTGGTCCGCCATGCGGACGCGGTCCCCGAGCAGCGCCCCGCCGGAGAACGGCGAGGAGGGGTCGACGGCGAGGACGGCGACGCGACGCCCCCGCCGGCGCTGCTCGGCGACCAGCTGGCCGGTGAGCGTGGACTTGCCCACGCCGGGCGAGCCGGTCACCCCGATCGTGTGGGCCCGCCCGGTGTGGGGGTGCAGGGCGGCGACGACCTCGCGGACGGTCTGCTCCTCCCCCGCCTCGACGGCCGACAGCAGCCGGGCGAGGGACCGGCGCCGCCCGGCGAGCACCCCCTCGATCTCCGTCGCGGTGTCCATGTCGGGCGCGCACCCTACCCGCCGATGCCGACGCCCTCGACGGCCCACCGCCCGCCGCGCCACCGCAGCCACAGGGGGACGGCGCGGGCGACCATCAAGAGCGCCACCGCCGCCCACAGCCACCCGATGCCGAGGTCGAGGGCGAGGACCGCCGCGGCGGCCGTGCCGAAGACCACGGCGGCGCCGACCATCGCCCGTGCCAGGAAGGCCATGTCTCCGGCCCCGATGAGCAGCCCGTCGAGGACGAAGGCGACGGCGTTGACCGGTTGCATGCCGGCCACCCACCACAGCAGGAAGGTGCCCAGGGCGAGGACCTCGGGGTCGGTGGAGAACACGTGCGGCAGCACCGGGCCGGCGACGGCGAGGAGGATCGCGACGACGACGCCCACGCCGACGCCGAGCTCGAGCATCCGCCGGCCGGCGTCCCGCGCCAGGTCGGGCCGTTCCGCGCCGAGGTACCGGCCGATCAGGGCCTGACCGGCGATGGCGAGCGCGTCGAGGGCCAGCGCGAGCAGGTTCCAGATCGCGAAGGCGATCTCGTGGGCTGCGACGTCGACGGTCCCGATCCGCGTGGCCACCGCGGTCCCGAGCGTGAGCGCCCCCCGCAGCGCCACCGTGCGGACCAGCAGGTCGCCGCCGACCCGGGCGGCGCGCCAGATCGCGGCCGGGTCCGGGCGGCGAGGCGCCCCGAGCCGGTTCGTGGCCCGCAGGACGATGGCGACGAAGACCGTGGCGCTGGCCGTCTGCGCGACCACGGTGGACAGCGCCGACGCCCCGATGCCGAATCCGAACCCGCCGATCAGCACCAGCTCGAGCACCAGGTTCCCGACGGCGCCGCCGACCGCCACGACCAGCGGCGTGCGCGTGTCCTGCAGGCCGCGGAGGTAGCCGGTGCCCGCGAAGACCAGCAGCTGGGCCGGCACGCCGAGCAGGCTGATCCGGAGGTAGGTCAGGGCGAGCTCGGCGACCCGCCCCTCCGCCCCCAGCGCCGCGACCACCGGACCGCTCGCCGCCAGCCCGCCGACGGCCACGACCACCCCGATCAGCACCGCCAGCCACAGCGCCTGGACCGCCTCGCGGGCGGCCTCGGCCTCGCGCCCCGCCCCGAGCAGTCTGGCGACCGCCGACGTCGTGCCGTAGGCCAGGAAGATGAAGATCGCGAAGCCGGTCAGCAGGGCGGAGGACGCCACCGCCAGGCCGGCCAGCGCCTCGGTGCCCAGCCGTCCGACGACCGCGGTGTCGGCCAGGATGTACAGCGGCTCGGCGACGAGCGCCCCGAGGGCCGGGACCGCGAGGCGGAGGATCTCCGCGTCGTGGGGATCACGCAGGCGCACGGTCACCGCTCACCCCTCGGTGTGTCGGGTGGCACGCCATGGTGACGGGCGTCCCGACACAGGCGGGTGCGCGCGGGGGCACCCCGCGCGTCGCGCCCCGCGGCGGCTACAGCGCCTCGACGATCAGCGCGTCACCCTGACCGCCGCCACCGCAGAGCGACGCCGCGCCCACGCCGCCACCGCGGTTGCGGAGCTCGTGGAGGAGGGTGATCGTGATGCGGGCGCCGGTGCAGCCGATCGGGTGGCCGAGCGCCACGGCGCCGCCGTTGACGTTCACCTTCTCCGCGTCCACGTCGAGCAGCTTCGCGGAGTGCACGGCGACCGATGCGAACGCCTCGTTCATCTCGTACAGGTCGAACCCCGCCGGGTCGCGGTCGATCTTCGCCGCGGCCGCGCGGATCGCCTCGGCCGGCTGGTGGTGGAGGGAGGGGTCCGGCCCGGCGACGGTCCCGTAGCTGAGGATGCGACCGAGCGGGGTGAGGCCCAGCTCCTCGGCCTTCGACGCGGTGGTCAGCACGAGCGCGGCCCCGCCGTCGGAGACCTGGGAGGCGTTGCCCGCCGTGATCGTCCCGTCCTTGACGAACGCGGGCCGCAGGTTCCCGAGGGACTCAGCCGTGGTGCCCGGCCGCATGCCCTCGTCCTGCTCGACCAGGACCGGGTCGCCCTTGCGCTGGGGCACCTCGACGCCGACGACCTCGCCGTCGAACCGGCCGTCCTTCCACGCGGCGACCGCGCGCTCGTGGGACATCGCGGACCACTCGTCCTGCTCGGCGCGGGAGATCTCGTACTCGGTGTTCTTCGCGTCCGACCCCTCGCCCATGTGGCAGCCGTCGAAGGCGCACCACAGGCCGTCGTGGATCATCGAGTCCACCAGCTCGCCGTTGCCCATCCGGTAGCCCGTGCGCGCCTTGGGCAGCAGGTAGGGCGCGTTGCTCATCGACTCCATGCCGCCGGCGACGATCACCTCGGCGTCACCCGCGAGGAGGGTCTGGCGGGCCATGCCGACCGCGGCCATGCCGGAGGGGCAGACCTTGTTGATCGTGACCGCCGGCACACCCATCGCGATCCCGGCCTTGTGGGCGGCCTGGCGGGCGGTGATCTGGCCCTGGCCCGCCTGGAGGACGTGGCCCATGTAGACGATGTCGACGAGCTCGGCGTCGATCCCGGACCGCTCGACCGCCGACGCGATGGCCGTGCCGCCGAGGTCCATCGCGGTCAGCGACGACAGGCCCCCCATGAACTTCCCGATCGGCGTCCGGGCGTACCCGACGATGACGACGTCCTGCATGATCGACTCCTGTTACCCGTGGTCGCGGTCTGGCGTGCCCCATTCTCCCCCGGTCTAGGATCGGTACGCAATGTCGGCGGTGTGGGTGCGACTGGACGAGGCGCAGCGGGGCTCGCTGCCGCCGCGGTGCGCGCGATCGGGGCAGCGGTGCATCACGCGCTGGGCACACCCGGTCCGCGACCTGCCGCCGGCGACGGAGTGGGTCACCTGGACCGGCCTGTGGCCGCGGGGGAGGGATCGCGCGCGCCGCGACATCGTCCTGCCCCTCCTGCCCTCGCGGCACCGCGGGATCGTGTCGCTCGAGCGGGCGCGGGACGTCACCGCGGCGCTGATCCCCCTCGGCCTGCTGGCGGTGCTGGTGATCGACGGCGGCGTCCTCGACCGGGTGGCCGCCGCGCTCGCGATCGGGGCGGTGCTGACCCACCTCGCGGTCGCCGTCGCCGGGGTGCTGACCGCCGTCGACGTGCGCGCTGACACGACCGGTCAGTGGGTGCGCCTCGCAGGCGTGCACCCGGCGTTCGCCGCCGCGACGGAGGCCGCCACGACCCGGCCGACGTCCGAGCCGGTGCTCGACCCCCTCCCCTCGTCGGCGCCGGAACGGGCGGGTGACGCGAGCCCGACGGCCGTCGACGGTCGGGCGGTCTCCGAACCGGCCGGGGAGTCGTGAGCCATCCCTCGGGACCGGTCGCGCTGCGCCTGTCACCCGAGGAGCTCGACGGGGACCTGCCCATGGTGTGCGCCGTGACGGGCCGCCCGGCCGAGGCCCTGACCCCGGTGTGGTTCGCGCAGACGACCTGGTGGGCGTGGGCGCCGCTGGCCGGCCTGGCCGCCTGGGGGCTCCTCAGCGGCCGCTGGGCGCCGCTGGTCTCGCTGTGGGGCGTGGGAGCGCTGCTCGTGCCGGTGCTCACCTCCCGGGGCGTCACCGGGCGGCTGCCACTCGACCACACGACCCGCGCGCGGCTGGCGAACCTGCGGACGCGCCGGTCCACCGTGGTCATCGCCGCCCTGCTGCTGACCTGGGTGGCGGTCGGGCTGTGGCTCGTCCGCGCCAGGTTCGCCGGGTTCGTGCTGCTGGTGGTCGTGCTGGCCATGTACGCGACCGCCGTGGCGATGGCCGTGTGGGGCCGGACGCTGACGGTCCGCGGCCGCCCGCTGCCCGACGGGGGCGTCGCGCTCCGGGCGGTGCACCCGGACTTCGCCGACGCCGTCGAGCTGCACCGGACCGGCCACCGCCCCTGAGCGCCCGCGGTCGTCGCCGCCAGCTCAGCCGCCCACCTGGCCGGGGACCGGCAGCCGTCCTGCGGCGTCCTCCGGGGCGCGGACGACGGTGATGACGCTGCCGGTGGCGCAGCGGGCCTGGGCGCGCAGGTAGGTCCGGTGGGTGGCGGTCGAGAGCAGGACCTCGGCCTCGAACCCCTCGTCCTCGACGTGGACGACGTCGGCGCGGTCGGCGTAGGCGTCCCGCACCTCGACCGGGGTGGCGTCGATCAGGCCGGTGACCTGGACCAGCGGGTCGACGTGGGCCACGTCGGTGACGACCGTCCCCGCGGGCACCTCGACGTCGGCCGGCGCGGTGATGCCGGCGGGGAGGGGTGGGCACTCCCCCAGGTCGGCGACCCCCGCCGTCGGCCCACCGCCGCAGCCGCCGGCCAGGAGCGCCGCGACGACCGCGACGACCCTCCGGCGGGGGTTGGGGATGGGTGGTCGCGTCGCCATCGGGCCACGGTGCCACGACGTCGAGGTCGGACTGCCACTTCAACGCGCCATCGGATCATGGCAAGATCAAGGGAGATGAGTCGAACTCCCGCCGACGCAACGGCCCAGCTGGCCGGCGTCCTCTCCGCCGCCCCTCCCCCGTCGCTGGCCGAGGTCGAGCCGGCCGTCGTCGCCCGGCTGGCCGAGGCGGTCAGGACCGAGGGGCACCGCCAGGTCCAGGCCATCGAGCGTGCCGTCGACGACGCGCTCCGCCTCGTCCCCCGCCCGCTGCGCGGGATCGTGAAGCGGCTGGTGCGGCCGTGAGCGAGGAGCACAGGCGGTGAGCCTCGGCAACTCCCCGGCCGAGCTGGAGGTGCGACGGATCGCCCGGCTGCTGCGCATCGAAGCGCACCTGCTGGCCGACCTCGTCGCGGTCGGGGTGGAGGACCTCCGCACCCTGCGCGACCAGATCACCGCGAGGCTGTTCGATGCGCACGCCGAGAGCTGGGAGCGCGCGGTCGCGGTCGCCGGCGTGGTGCCGACCGGCCTGGCGGCCAAGCTGGCCGAGCGGGCCCTCGGGCCGGTGCTGGCGGCGCGGGTGACCGGTGCCACGCCGCCGCAGCGCGCCGTCGACATCGGCCGGCGGCTGTCGCCGGAGTTCCTCGCCGACATCGCGGTCAACCTGGACCCCCGGAAGGTGACCGAGACGATCAGCGCGATGCCGCCGGACACGATCGCCGCGGTCAGCCGGGTGCTCGAGCAGCGCGGGGAGTGGCTGGTCATGGCCGATTTCGTCGCGGCGGTCAGCCCGGAGTCCCTGGCGGAGACCGTCGACGTCCTCACGGAGCGGGCGATCCTGCAGGTCACGGTCCTGCTCGAGGATCCGGTCCGGATCGCGCAGGTCGTCGAGCTGCTCGACGAGGGGCGCATCGAGGCCGTGCGGCGCACCGCGGCGGCGGAGGGGCTGGAGGCGCACCTCGCGCACCTCGCCGACGCCGTCGAGGAGCCCCACAGGGCCCGCTTGCGCGCGGCCTGAGCGCCGCGGCGGCGACTGCGAGGGGGGAGGGTGGCTCGTACACTCCGCCTCCGTGGGATTGTTCGACCGGTTCAGACGTCGCAGGGGTGACGACGAGCGGCCGTCCGCGGCCCGGGGGCCCAGCGGCCAGGCCGTCACCGAGCTGAAGGCGTTCCTCGACAGCCGGTCGGGCGTGGAGGCGTTCATCGAGCCGCCCACGGCGGTGTACGCGATGACGCTGCTGCTGGTCGCGGGCGACGGCGAGTACCTCCGCCGCCCGGTGAAGGGCGAGAAGCAGGCCAAGAAGCTCTGCGACGAGCACGGCGTGCCCCTCTACGCCGCCCGCAAGGTCGGCTACCCGCAGCGCATGAAGGACTACGAGCGGGGGATCAAGCGGAAGGCCGTCTCACTCGACGACCTCCCGCCGCTCGAGGTCACCGACGACCACGACAGCTGACGGGCGTCGGCGGGCACTGACACGCCTCGCCGGACGTCGCTCCGGCGCTGGTTCGGGTCCGGTCGCCCACGCCACGCTCGTGTGGGTGCACCCGCCGTCTCCACGAGCAGCTCGCGCACCCACGTGACCGGCGACCACTCCCTGCGGGTTCACCCGCCGCCCCCACGAGCGGCCCGCGCACCCACGTGACCGGCGACCACTCCCCGCGGGTGCACCAGCCGCCCCCACGAGCGGCTCGCGCACCCACCACGATCGCCACCCGCAGCCGGACCGCGGCCCCTCGACCACCGGCAATCCCGAGCGGAGCGAGCGATTGCCCGTCAGATCAGCGAGCGTGACGATCTGGCGGAACAGGGTTGAGCGCGGCCGGAGGCCGCACCGCGCCCTTCGGGACGGCGCAGCCGTCGGACAGCGCAGCTGTCAGGCCATGCGCACCGACTGGACCACGACGTCCTCGACCGGGGTCTCCCCGCGGAGATGGACACCGGCGATCTCGTCGACGACGTCCATGCCGTCGGTGACCTGGCCGAAGACGGTGTAGTTCGGCGGCAGGCCGACGTCGTCCAGGCAGATGAAGAACTGGCTGCCGTTGGTGTTCGGGCCGGCGTTGGCCATCGCGAGGGTGCCGCGTTCGTACCCGCGGTTGCGGGCGCTCGCGAGCTCGTCGGCGAAGCGGTAGCCGGGGCCACCGGTGCCGGTGCCGGTCGGGTCGCCCATCTGGATGACGAACCCGGGCACGACCCGGTGGATGATGGTGCCGTCGAAGAACTCCTCGCCGGCGAGGAACGCGAAGGAGTTCGCCGCGACGGGCGCCTCGTTCGAGAACAACCTGAGGTTGATCGTGCCCTTCGACGTCTCGACCACGGCGTCGTGGGTGCTCGAGTCGTCCAGCACCTGCTGGGGTTCGGTGTACTGCTTGGCGGCCATTGCGATCAGCGCTCCTCGATGGTGACGGATTCCATGTACACGCGTTCGGTGGGGGTCTCGTTCTGGGGGCCGGTGGTCTCGATCGCGCCGATGTCCTCCAGCACGTCGAGTCCCTCGGTCACCTCGGCGAACACCGCGTAGCTCGGCTGGAGCTGCCCGCCCTCGACGCCGGCCTGGAAGCTGCCGTCGTAGATGAAGAAGAACTGGCTGCCCCCGGTGTTCGGGCCGGCGTTCGCCATGGCGACGCTGCCGACCGGGTAGCCCTCGGACTCCGCCAGGCCCAGCTCGTCGGGCAGGTTGTAGCCGATCGACCAGCTGTTGGACTGGTTCCCGCCACCGGTCTGCAGCGCCCCGATGGAGGTGGCGTTGCGGAAGACCTCGAGGCCGTCGAAGAAGCCCTCCTGGGCGAGGAACACGAAGGAGTTGACCGTCTCCGGCGCGGCGTCCTCCAAGAGGTCCATCTCGACGGTCCCGCACGACGTCTCGATCACCGCGCGGTAGTCGACGCCCTCCTCCAGCACCTCGGCCGGCCCACCCGGGTACTGGGGGCGGGTGTCGAAGGCGTTCTCCGGCTCCTCGGCGCCGCAGGCGACCGGGCGCTCGGTGTCCTCCACCGGCGCCTCGGCGGCGTCCACCGGGGCGCCGGGTTCTGCCTCGGGGTCGTCGGGGACGACCTCACCCGCGGCCTCCGACGCGCCTTCGCTGGCGCCCGCGGCCTCGCTGGCGGCGTCCTCGCTGGCCAGCGGACCCTCGCTGCCCGCGGCCAGGGCCTCGGAGGCCGACGCCTCCGCCTCGCTCGCGAGCTGCTCGAGGTCGACGTCGTCGTCGCCCTCGAGGCTCAGCGCGACCATCAGGCCGCCCAGCAGCACGATGACGCCGACGATGATGCCGGTCATCACGTTGCGACGGCGCTCGGCCTTTCGCGCCTTCTCGCGCTCGGCGCGACGACGGGCCTTCTCTGCCTTCTTCTTCTGGCTGCCGCTCACGGTGTGCTCGTCGTCCTCGCTGTCGTGGTCGTGGTCTCTTCAGGTCGGGTGCCGGTCAACGGCCCCCGTGGCCGAGGCTGAGCCCGCCGTCGATGACGAGGGTCTGCCCGGTGATGTAGGAGGCGGCGTCGGTGGCGAGGAAGGTGATCGCCGCGGCGACCTCCTCCGGCTCGCCCCAGCGGCCCAGCGGGGCGCCGGCCACGAACGCCCGCTCGGTGTCGGGGTCGGACCAGGCGAAGGTGTTCAGGTCGGTCCTCACCCAGCCGGGGGCGACCGCGTTGACCCGCACGCCCCTCGAGCCCCACTCGAGCGCCGCCGAGCGGGTCAGGTTGATCAGCGCGGCCTTGGCCGCGCCGTAGTGCACCATCCCGGGGGAGGAGTCCGCACCTGCCAGCGACGAGACGTTCACGACGGCGCCGCTGCCCTGGTCGAGCATCACCCGCCCCGCCGCCTGCATCGCCCAGAACGCGGAGGTGAGGTTGAGGCGCAGCCCCTTCTCCCACCCGTCGGCCCGCAGGTCGACCAGGGGGGCCATGAAGCTGTTCCAACCCGCGTTGTTGACCAGGACGTCGAGCCGGCCGAGCTCGTCGACGGTGCGGTCCACCATGGCGCGGACCTGGTCCTCCGCGAGCACGTCGGTGGGGACGACCAGGGTCCGCGCGCCGTGCTCGGCGCAGGTGGCCGCGACCGCGTCGAGGTCCGAGACCGTCCGCGCCGCGACGGCCACGTCGAAGCCGGCGCGCGCCAAGGCGACCGCCGTGGCCGCGCCGATGCCACGGGAGGCACCGGTGACCAGAGCGACCGCTCGCGGGGTCTGCTCGTCGCCCATCAGGTGGGGGTCAGGCTGCGCCGTTCGACCGGCCGACCTCTATCCGCCAGCAGTAGGTGTGCCAGTGCCGCCGCAGATCCGCGTCCCCGGTCGGGAAGACCACCACGTGGGACTCGCCCTCCGGGATGGCGTTGCCGCAGTCCGGGCAGATGTACTCCTTGGTGGCCTTGTAGTCCGGGACGTCCTGCACGTCGTACCCGTCCAGCTGGAGGTCCGGGTCGACCCGCGAGCGGCTGAAGATGTCAGCCATGTCCTGCAGGGCGTCGGGGTTCTGCCAGGGCCGTGACTTGCGCTTGCGGCGCGCACCCTTGCTCATGTCACTCGACTCTCTCGTCGGTGGCGGATGTGGTCAGCCCGCCTGACCGGCTCCGGTCGGCGGTTGGGTCACCCAATCTAGCAAGGTCAGTAGGTGTAGAAGCCCCGCCCGACCTTGCGGCCGAGGTACCCGACGCCGACCAGGTGCTCGAGCAACCCGACGGGCTCGTAGCCGGGGTCGCGGAACTCCGCGTACAGCGCTCGGCAGATCTCGAGGGTGACGTCCAGGCCGACGATGTCCATCAGCTCGAAGGGCCCCATCGGGTGCCCGCAGCCGAGCTTCATGGCCGTGTCGATCTCCGGCGCGGTCGCGTAGCCGTCCTGCAGCATCCGCGCCGCGTCGTTGAGGTAGGGGAACAGCAGCGCGTTGACGATGAAGCCGGCCCGGTCGCCGCAGCCGACGCCGTGCTTGCCGAGGGCCTCGGTGATCGCCCGCGCCTGGTCGATCGTCTGGTCGTCGGTGCGGACGGTGGGGACGACCTCGACCAGCTTCATGATCGCGGCCGGGTTGAAGAAGTGCAGGCCGACGACCTTCTCGGGCCGGCTGGTCGCCATCGCCATCTCGATCACCGGCAGCGACGACGTCGTGGTCGCCAGCACGCAGTCGGGCTTGGTGACCCGGTCGAGCTCGGCGAACAGCGGCCGCTTGACGTCGAGGACCTCAGCGACCGCCTCGATCACCAGGTCGCACTCGGCGAAGTTGGAGATCCCGTCGGTCGGGCGGATCCGCGCCAGCGCCTCGGCGGCCGCGTCGGACTCCATGCGCCCCTTCTCGACCATCCGGTTCACCGACTTGGCGACCCGGTCCTTCGCCGTCTGGGCCTTCTCGACGGTCCGGCCGCGCAGCACGACGTCGTAGCCGGCCTTCGCGCACACCTCGGCGATGCCGGACGCCATCGTGCCGCTGCCGAGGACGCCGATGGTCCGCCACGACGCGATCGAGTCCGCGTCGACCGGGTCGGCCTCGGTGTCGGCGTCGGGGACCACCCGCGAGGAGTTCGGCTGCTCGTAGGTGTAGAAGCCGCGGCCGGTCTTGCGCCCCAGGTACCCGGCGGCCTTCAGCTGCCGGACGATCGGCTTCGGCGCGTACCGGACGTCGCCGAACTGCTCGTACATCCGCTCCATGATCGAGTTGGTGGAGTCGATGCCGATCAGGTCGACCAGGCCGATCGGGCCGATGGGGTGGCCGGCCCCGAAGCGCATCGCCGCGTCGATGTCCTCGCGGCTCGCGTACCCCTCCGCCACCATGCCCATCGCCTGGTTGAGGTAGGGGAACAGCAGCAGGTTCGCGATGAACCCGGCGCGGTCGCGGACGACGACGGGGGTCTTGCCGAGCTCCTCGGCGAAGGCCTTCGCGACCTCGACGACCTCGGGCCGGGTGACCACGGTGGTGATCATCTCGACCAGCTCCATCACCGGCGCCGGGTTGAAGAAGTGGAAGCCGAGGACCCGGTCGGGGCGCTTGGTCTGGACCGCCACGTCGATGACGCCGAGGGAGGAGGTGTTCGTTGCGACGATCGCGTCGTCGCGCAGCACCTCGTCGAGCTGGCGGAACGTCCTCTGCTTCATCTCGAGGATCTCGGGGACCGCCTCGACGACCAGGTCGGCGTCGGCGAGCGCGGAGAAGTCCGTGCCGCCGGTGATCCGGGAGAGGATCGACTCCTTCTCCGACTCGTCGAGCTTGCCGCGGTCGACGGCGCGCTGGAGGGAGCTGGTGATCCGCGACAGGCCCTTCTCGACCATCAGGTCGTCGACCTCGACGAAGTGCACCGCGTGGCCGCCCCTCGCGACGACCTCGCAGATGCCCGACCCCATCGTCCCGCACCCCACGACGCCGACGTTCTCGATGCGCTCCACTGCTGCTCCCTCGTTCGTTGCTGGCTCGGGCGGGACGTGGAGCCTATCGAGGGCCGGGGGCCGGGGGACAACCCGGGGGCGTCCTAGCGGATGACGCTCAGCAGCGACAGGGTGGTGCGCAGCAGCGGGGCGCCGCGTGGCAGGCCGTGGACCTCGAGCCCGCCGGCGACCCAGCGGCCGGTCAGGGCGCGCCCGCCGCTCGACAGCAGGTCGGGCAGGCCGAAGCGCAGCGGGACCGTCGTCAGGCCCATGATCGCGTCCGCGGTCCCGGCGAGGCGCAGGTCGGCGTCCGGCGTGGGGAGCGCCGCGACGCCGGTCGTGCCGCCGATCTCGAGGGTCCCGCCGGCGAAGGTCAGGACGACCTCCTCGTCGCGGTCGCTGACCGTGAGCGCGACCGTGCCCCGCGCGTCGTCCACCAGCCGCCCCTTCGCGGGATCGGCCTCGAGGTTGGCGCGCAGCAGGCCGCCGAGCAGCGTGGCGAACGCGCCGGCGTCGGGGTCGAGGACCACCTCGCCCACGGCCCCCTCAGCCCCCCAGGCGGATCAGGACGACCCCGATCAGGTTGAAGACCGCGTGGGCCACGACCGGGACGACGAGCGTCCCGTGGCGGCGCAGCGCCCACGCGAGGACCATGCCGAGCGGGAACGTCAGCACGATGACGAACGGCTCGACGTGGGTCAGCCCGAACGCGAGTCCCGAGAGCCCGAGGGCCGGCCACCCGTGCAGCCGCTTGGCGAGCGCCTGGTACAGCACGCCGCGGAAGAGCAGCTCCTCCCCGACCGGCGCGAGGATCGCCACGGCGAAGGCGACGAGCAGCGGCACCGACCCCTCCCCCTGGACCGCGGTCTGCACCTCCTCCTGGATCTCCGGCAGCTCCTGGCCCAGCGCCTCGACGAGCGAGCTGATGAGGAGGCCGAGGCCGAGCTGGACGGCCAGGAAGGCGCCCACGCCGAGGATCACGCCGCGGCGGATGTCCGCGGCCACGGGCCGCTTGGGCCCGAGCGCCCGGCGGAGCCCGTCGGCGACGTCCGCGGCGGAGGCGCGCAGCCGGACCCAGACGACGGTGACGACGACCAGGACGACGAGGGTGACGAGGATCTGGCTGGCGGTGGCGAGGTCGGAGGTCTCACCGCCGACCAGCGCGGTGACCGCGAGCACGACCGGACCGGCGAGGAGGATCCAGATCACGTAGATGCCGATGGCGTCGTACCACTCCCACGGGACGCCGAAGCGGCGGGCGACCTGGTCGAGCGGCGGCGGCTCGTACGTGGCGGGGTCGACGGGGACGCGGTCGCGGTCGGGTCCGGTCACGTGGACAACAGCGGCAGCCGGACCTCGACGGTGGTCCCACCGCCGGGGGTGGTGGAGAGCTCGACGGTGCCGCCGTGCATCTCCACGATGCGCTTGACGGTGAACAGGCCGAGGCCCGTCCCTCCCCCCTCGCCGCGGGCGAAGCGGTCGAAGACCGCCATGTCCGCCGGCATGCCGCGACCGGCGTCGGCGACCCGGACGACGCCCCTGCCGCCGTCGGCCCGGACGTCCACCGTGATCGGGTCGCTGCCGCCGGCGTGGCGCAGGGCGTTGACGACGAGGTTCTGGACCACCCTGGTCAGCTGCTCGGCGTCGCCCTCGACGACCACCTCGTCGTCGACGTCGACGGTGATGCGCCGGCGGTCCTCGGGGGAGGTGACCTGCACGGCGTCGGCCACGACCTGGTGCAGGGTGACGCGGCCGAAGCGGTCGTGGGCCAGCTGGCCCGCGTCGGCGCGGGCGGAGTCCATCAGGTCGTCGAGCATCCGGCTGACCCGCAGCGACTGGCGCTCGATCGTCTCGAGCGCGTCGCCGCGCTCCTCCTCCGTCATCAGGCCCTCGGCGCGGCGGAGGGTGCGGGCGAAGCCCAGGACGGCGGTCACGGGGGTCCGGAGGTCGTGGACGATGCCCGCGACCCAGTCGACGCGGTGCTGGTCGATGCGGCGGAGGCGGTCCGCTGCGGCCCGCTGCGCGTCGTACAGGCGCGCGTTGCTCAGGGCCAGCGCGGACTGCTGGGCGATGGCGCCGCCGACCTGCTCGCACAGCGCGGTGAACCCCCGCGGGTTGGCGGTGGTGTGGGCGGCGACGAGCACGCCGACGTCGCTGTCCCCCAGGCGGAGCGGCAGGGCCGTGACGCTCACCGCACCCGACGCCGCGCTCCAGGGACCGGTCAGCCACGCCGCCTCGGCGGGGGCCGGCCCGACGGCCGGCCGGCCGTCGGCCACGAGGCGGGCGATGGCCGCGGCGCCGTCGTCGTTGCCGTGCCGGGTGCCGTCCGCCACGTGCAGGGCGGCGCACCCCAGGTCGTCGCGTGCGGAGTCCCAGAGGTAGACGGCACCGCGCTCGCAGGACAGGGACGTGGCCAGGTGGCGGGCGATGTGGGCGGCGACCGCATCGGTGTCGAGGTGGGCCGCGCGGGCGACGCCGGCGATCGCCTCGAGGATCTCGAGCTTGTCGCGGAGGTCGTCGAAGGCCTGCACCCGGCGGAGTGCGGCCCAGGCCTCGGACGCCAGGGCCACCGCGAGGTCGTGGTCGACGATCGCGGCGTCGATCCCGCTCCCGTCGGGCGTCCCGGGGGGCGGGGGGTGCACGACGTCGGGCACCAGCGCGAGCAGGCCCGGGTCGCCGGCGGAACCGGCCGGGACCACGACGGCGTCGACGTCCCGCCCGCGGATCCCGAGGCGGGCCCAGGTGCACGCCGTCTGCGCGCTGGCGACGTCCAGGGGGGCCCGGTCGGGGACGGTGAGCGCCTCGGCGACCTCGCGGTGGGCGCCGGCGGCCAGCACCCCCCGCCAGGTGCCGTCGGCGTGGCGGAGCAGGAAGCCCTCGTCACCTCCCAGCAGCTCGGTGATTGCGACCGCGAGGGCGTCGAGGACCTCGTCGGCGGTCATCGCCGTCGCCAGCCGCCGCGAGTACCGGTTCCGCTCGTGCCCGGCGCGGGATCCGTCTACGGCGATGGCGCCCTCCAGGTGTGCTGTGGTCGATCGTGCCACCCGCCATCGCTCCTCTGCCGCGCCTCCACCTGCGCCGCCGGCGGTGGTGCCGGCGGACCGGACGGGCGGCGTCTGAAGGGTAACGCCAGGAGGGCCTCGAGCGGCCCACGTGGGAACACCACCCGCCACGCGACGCAGGTCACGGCGACGACGACGAAGAACCTGAGGACCCGCAGCGCGGCGACGTCGACGGCGTCGCGGGCGATCAACCAGTCGGGCTGCCAGGCCAGCACGAGGAGGTGGCCGACGTACACGGTCAGGGCCAGCTGGCCGACGGCGACGAGGGGCCAGGACACCCGCGGGAGCGCCCGGGCGAGGAGCAGGCAGGTCCCGAGCACGGCCACCGCCACGGCGGTCGCGCCGACCACGTTGAGCGGCGCGCCGGTGTGGCCCTCGGCGAGGAGGTAGGAGGAGCCGGCCACATCGGGCGCGGCGGCGCTGCGGGCGAGCGCGCTGCCGCCGTAGGTGGCGAGGGCGACGACGAACCCGCCGACGGCGAGGACCACGTCGGTGGCGGTGTCCCGCAGGTCCGTACGGCCGACGAGAAGCCCGACCAGCAGCGGCGGCGTCCAGGTGATCACCGGGTAGTAGCCGGTCAGGAGGAGGTCGCTGACCACGGTCGGGGGGTCGCTGATGGCCGTCGCGGTCCCCCGCCCGGCCAGCTCGGGGTCCTGGAGGGCCAGGAACAGCAGCGGGCCGGCGATGGTCCAGGCCGCGGTGAGCAGGGCCAGCCAGCGGGTCGGGAGCAGCGCCGCCAGACCCCCGACCAGGTAGTACAGGGCGTAGAACTGCAGGATGACCGCGACGCCGTGGTCGAGGGGCTGGAGCACGACCCCGAGGGGGTAGAACACGATCGCCCGCCACGCGATCCGGGTCCAGGACTCCCCCACGGGCCGGGCGGCGAGCAGCAGGCTGATCCCCACGCCGGCCAGCAGCACGAACAGCACCGACGCCCGCCCGTAGCTGAACCGGTACACCCGGCCGAGCAGGTCGGAGGTGTCCGGCTGGATGGGCCCGAAGTGCACCGTCACCATCCCGAGGATGGCCAGGGCGCGGGCCGCGTCGACCCCGCGGATCCGGTCCCGGACGGGCCGGGAGGCACCGGCCGCGGCGGGGGCGGCCGGCTGCGGGAGGGCGGTCATGGACCTCCAGGATGGCGCGACCCGGGTCGACGTGTCGGTCCGCGTCCCTCCCCCTCGGCACGGATCGACTCCACAGGCCCACGGATCGACTCCGGTCGCCACCTCAGGAACGCCCTGACCTGGAGCGACGCCCACGGATGTGCACGCGCGCGACCTACTACCCCGGTCGTCGGAGTCGATCTGTGGGGGGGAGGGGGGGTGAGCGCCGTGGTGGCGACGTGCCCGCGGACGCCGCCCGTGCGTAGGGTGAGGGGACCACGCGCGCACCGCGCAGACCGACGACCGTGGAGGGATGGATGCACGACGATCCGGTGTCGGCCGCCGAGGCTGACGCGGCCGATCCGCTGGCGGCGTTCCGCGACCGCTTCGCCCTGCCCGACGGGGTGGTGTACCTGGACGGCAACTCCCTCGGCCCCCTCCCCCACGGGGTTGCCGAGCGGGTGGCCGACGTGGTCACCCGCCAATGGGGCGAGTCGCTGATCCGCGGGTGGAACGACCACGGCTGGGTCGACCTGCCCGGACGGGTCGGGGACCGGATCGCCCGGCTGATCGGGGCGCCGGCGGGGAGCGTGGTCTGCACCGACTCGACGTCGGTCAACGTGGCGAAGGCGCTCAGCGCGGCCCTGGCCCTCCGCCCGGACCGGCGCATCGTCGTCTCGGACCGGGGCAACTTCCCCACGGACCTGTACGTGGCGCAGGGGCTGATCGCCGCCCTCGGTGGCCGCCACGAGCTGCGGGTGGTCGACCCGACCGACGTCGCGGACGTCCTGACCGGACCGGACGCCGGCGACGTGGCGGCGCTGTTGCTCACCCACGTCGACTACCGCACCGGCAGGGTCCACGACATGGCCGGGCTGACCGCCGCCGCCCACCAGGCTGGCGCGTTGGCGGTCTGGGACCTGGCGCACTCCGCCGGGGCGGTCGAGCTCGACCTCGACGGCTGCGACGTCGACCTCGCGGTCGGGTGCAGCTACAAGTACCTCAACGGCGGCCCGGGGGCGCCGGCGTTCATCCACGTCCACGCCCGGCACGCCGACGTCGCCGAGCCGCTGCTGGCGGGCTGGTTCGGCCACGCCGCGCCCTTCGACTTCGACCTGGCCTACCGGCCCACCTCCGGGGTCGGGCGCTTCCGCGTCGGCACCCCGCCGGTGCTCGCGATGAGCGCCCTCGACGCCGCGCTGGCGGTGTGGGACGACGTCGACGCCGTCGGCGGGATGGCGGCGGTGCGCGCGAAGTCCGTCGCCCTGACCGAGCGGTTCATCGCCGGCGTCGAGGCCCGCTGCGCCGGCCACGACCTGCGGCTGGTGTCGCCCCGCGACCCGGCCGCCCGGGGCAGCCAGGTGTCCCTCGCCCACCCCGAGGGGTACGCGGTCGTCCAGGCGCTGATCGCCGACGGGGTCATCGGGGACTTCCGCGCGCCCGACGTGATGCGCTTCGGGTTCGCGCCCCTCTACCTGCGCCACGCCGACGTGGACGCGGCGGTGGAGGCGTTGGGGACGGTCCTCGACGAGCGCCGCTGGGACACCCCGGCGTTCCGACGGCGTGCCGCCGTGACCTGAGGAGGGAGACCACATGAGCGACCCCGCCTACGACCCCTCCACCGAGGGCGCGCACGTCGACTTCGCGGCCGACATGTCCTACGGCGACTACCTGCGCCTCGACCTGGTCCTCGGTGCCCAGCAGCCGATCACCGGCCACCACGACGAGACGCTGTTCATCATCCAGCACCAGACGATGGAGCTGTGGATGGCGCTGATCATCCACGAGGTCACCGCCGCGCGGACCGCGATCGCCGAGGACCGGATGCGCGAGAGCTTCAAGATGCTCACCCGGGTGGCGCGGACCTTCGAGCAGCTGAACTCGTCCTGGGACGTGCTGCGGACCCTCACCCCGAGCGAGTACACCGAGTTCCGGGACTCCCTGGGCCGCTCGTCGGGGTTCCAGTCGTGGCAGTACCGGGCGATCGAGTACCTGCTCGGCAACAAGAACGCGGCGATGCTGAAGCCGCACGACCACGACCCGGACCTGGTCGCGCAGCTGCGCGCGCACCTGGAGGCGCCGTCGCTGTACGACGAGGTGCAGCGGGCCCTCACCCGCGCCGGGTTCGCGATCGACCCGGCCCACCTGGACCGCGACCTGGCTGCGCCCTACGCCGCCAACCCCTCGGTCCTCGAGGCCTGGCGGACCATCTACCGCGACCCGACCGCCCACTGGACGGCCTACGAGCTCGGCGAGAAGCTCGTCGACCTGGAGGACTACTTCCGCCGCTGGCGGTTCAACCACGTCACCACGGTCGAGCGGATCATCGGCGCGAAGGCCGGGACCGGCGGCACGTCGGGGACGGCGTACCTGCGCCGCCAACTGGACGTCGTCCTGTTCCCCGAGCTGTGGGACGTCCGCACGTCGCTCTGAGCGTCAGGTCGCTGCGGCGATCAGGTCCCACAGCCGGTCGACGTGCTCGGCGCGGGTGGTCGGCGCGCCGATCGACACCCGCACGTAGGTCCGCCCGTCCAGGACCGACGTCGTCAGGTAGCTGTGGCCGGAGGCGTTCACCGCGTCGGCGATCCGCGTGGTCGCCTCGTCCCCGTCGACGTGGGCGAAGGAGACCAGCGCGAACGGGGTGGGGGCGACCAGCTCCAGCCGGTCGTGCGCGGCGACCCGGCCGGCCAGCTCCCGGGCCAGGCGGACGTGCTCGCGGATCATCGCCCGCAGGCCCTCGGCGCCGTAGCTGCGCAGCACGAACCACAGCTTGAGGGCGCGGAAGCGCCGGCCGAGCGGGACGTGCCAGTCGCGGTAGTCGATGACGGCCCCGCTCTCGGACGCCGAGTCCACCAGGTAGGGCGGCAGGATCGACAGGGTCTCGATCAGCGGCTGGCGGTCGGCGACCCAGAAGACCGAGCAGTCGAAGTTCGTCGCCAGCCACTTGTGCGGGTTGAACGTGTAGGAGTCGACCAGCTCGAGCCCGTCGGCGTGCCCCCGCAGCTCGGGGCAGATGAACGCGCTGCCGGCGTAGGCCGCGTCGACGTGCACCCACATGCCGTGGGCCCGGCCGACCTCGGCGACCGCGCGGACGTCGTCGACCGCCGTCGTGCCGGTCGTGCCGATCGCCGCGCAGACGAACGCCGGGGTCAACCCGTCGGCGACGTCGGTCGCGATCGCCGTGCGGAGCGCGTCGATCGACATCGCGTGGGTGCCGGCCTCGGTCGCGACCAGGCGGATGTGGCCGAACCCGGCGACCATCGCGCCCTTCTCGACCGAGGAGTGCGCCTGGGCCGAGGCGTAGACGACCTGGTCCTCGGCCCGGGCCCCGGTCCGCTCCCGCGCACGTTCCCGTGCCCCACCTGTCCGCGCACGTTCCCGTGCGACCACGAGGGCGGTGTGGGTCGAGTCCGACGCGCTCATCTGGAGCACCCCGCCGCCGGGGCCGGTGGTCTTCCAGGTCTGGGGCACCCCCATCAGGTCGACGAGCCAGTCGAGGACGTGGCTCTCCACCTCGGTCGTGGCCGGGCTGGTCGACCACAGCATCCCCTGCTGGGCCAGGCCGGCGGCAGCCAGCTCACCCAGGATCGCGGGGAACGACGCCATCGCCGGGAAGTAGGCGAACCAGCCGGGGGCCTGCCAGCCGGTCAGGCCGGGCACGACGACGCGGTCGAGGTCGGCCAGGACGTCGCTGAACGGCTCGGGCCGCTCCGGCGCGGCGTCGGGCAGCGCATCGCGCACCTGGCCGGGGGTCACGGCCGGTCGGATCGGGCGCTCGTCGAGGGTCTCCCAGTGGTCGGCGATCCAGTCGACCAGGGCCTTCCCGTGGCGGCGGAACTCGTCGGCGGTCATGTGCGGGACGTCCACCGGACGGATGGTACGGGGGCCGCGCCGGCCCGCCACACCGAGCGTAGGCCACGACCGACCCCAGGTGCAGGCGATCGGGCTGCCCCTCCGGACCTGCCCCCGAGTCCGCCGGGCTGGCACCGTCTGCGGCCATGACCGACCTGCGCGACATCGCCACACCGTTCATCGACATCGCCCACCGGATCGTGTGGGCCAGCGTGGCCACCGTCGACCCCGAGGGCCGGCCCCGCACCCGCGTGCTGCACCCGATCTGGGAGTGGGACGGCGAGTCGCTGGTCGGCTGGATCGGGACGGGCCCGACGCCGCTCAAGCGCGCGCACCTCGCCCACGTCCCCCACGTGTCGCTGAGCTACTGGGACCCCAGCCACGACGTCGCGACCGCGGAGTGCCGGGCCACCTGGCACCACGACGACGACACCTGCCGACGCGTGTGGGACCTCTTCCTCCGCGCACCTGAGCCGCTCGGCTACGACCCGTCGATCATCCCCGCGTGGGACGACCCGACGGACGCGGCCTTCGCGGTGCTGCGCCTCGACCCCTGGCGCCTGCGCGTGCAGCCCGCGGCCGTGCTGGCAGGGGAGGGGACGCCCCTGCGCTGGCAGGCGGCCTGAGCCCGCCGGCGTCGGGTCAGGCGACTGGCGGGGCCGCCGGGTCGATCTGGGACGGGGGCACCTCGAGCTTCTCGCCGACGATCCGGAAGGCCTCCTCCTTCGAGTCGACCTGCACCGCGTCGTCGGCCAGCACGGTCAGCTGGTCGTTCGCGAACTCGAGGAAGCCGGAGCGGACGGCGAAGATCTCCCGTCCCCCGTCGGCGCGCTCGAGCTCCATGGGCGCGGGCGCAAGGAGCAGGAGGGCCGGCTGGTGCCCGCTGAGGATGCCGATCTCGCCCTCGGTCGACCGGGCGTAGCACGCCACGACCTCGCCCTCGAACAGGGCCCGGTCCGGCGAGACGACCTTCGCGTCCATCACCATCTGCACACCTCCGGTGTGACCACCATCGGCTAGGACTCCTCGATCCGCTTGGCGTTCGCCAGCACGTCCTCGATCCCGCCGCAGTTGAAGAACGCCTGCTCGGGGATGTGGTCGAGCTCGCCGTCGATCAGCTTCTCGAAGGACTCGACGGTCTCCTCGATCGGCACGGTCACGCCCGGGAGGCCCGTGAACTGCTCGGCGACGTAGAACGGCTGGGAGAAGAACCGCTGGACCTTGCGGGCCCGCTGGACGGTGATCTTGTCCTCCTCGGTCAGCTCGTCGAGGCCGAGGATGGCGATGATGTCCTGCAGGTCCTTGTAGCGCTGCAGGACCTCCTGGGTGCGGGTCGCCACGTCGTAGTGGCGCTGGCCGACGACCTGGGGGTCGAGGATCCGGCTGGTCGAGTCGAGCGGGTCCACGGCCGGGTAGATGCCCAGCTCGGAGATCGACCGCGACAGCGAGGTCTGGGCGTCCAGGTGGGCGAAGGTCGCGTGCGGGGCGGGGTCGGTGATGTCGTCCGCGGGCACGTACACGGCCTGGATCGACGTCACCGAGTGGCCCTTGGTCGACGTGATCCGCTCCTGCAGCTGGCCCATCTCGTTGGCCAGGGTGGGCTGGTAGCCCACGGCCGACGGCATGCGACCGAGCAGGGTGGAGACCTCGGACCCGGCCTGGGTGAACCGGAAGATGTTGTCGATGAAGAGCAGGACGTCCTTCTGGTCGACGTCCCGGAAGTACTCCGCCATCGTCAGCGCGGACAGGGCCACGCGCAGGCGCACGCCCGGTGGCTCGTCCATCTGCCCGAAGACCAGCGCGGTCTTCTCGAGGACGCCGGCCTCCTCCATCTCGATGCGGAGGTCGGTGCCCTCACGGGTCCGCTCCCCCACGCCCGCGAAGACGCTGAACCCGCCGTGCTGCTCGGCGACGCGCTGGATCATCTCCTGGATGACCACGGTCTTGCCGACGCCGGCACCGCCGAACAGGCCGATCTTCCCACCCTCCACGAAGGGCTGGATCAGGTCGATGACCTTGATGCCGGTCTCGAACATCTTGGCCTGCGGCTCGAGCTCGTCGAAGGGCGGGCTGTCGCGGTGGATGGGCCACCAGTCCGACGGCGAGATGGCGCTCGGGTCGACGTCGAGGGGCTCGCCGAGCACGTTGTAGACGTGGCCCAGGACGCCCTCGCCGACCGGCACCGAGATCGGCTTGCCGGTGTTCCGGACGGTCGTCCCCCGGCTCAGGCCGTCCGTCGGCTGCATCATGATCGCGCGGACGACGCGGTCCCCGACGTGCTGGGCGACCTCGGCGGTCAGCTCGCGGGACTCCCCGTCGAGCTCGCGGGTCAGCTTCAGCGCGGTGTTGATCTCCGGCAGCGCGTCGGGCGGGAACTCGACGTCGATGACCGGCCCGACGACGGTGAGGACGCGGCCCTCGGCGCGATTCGTCTCAGTGGTGCTCATTGGGGCTCCTCTACTGCTGCGACAGCGCTTCCGCGCCGCCGACGATCTCGGAGATCTCGGTGGTGATGGCGGCCTGGCGGGCCTGGTTGAACTCGATGGTGAGGCTGTCGATGACCTCGCCGGCGTTGTCGGTCGCGGCCTTCATCGCGCGCTGCGTGGCCGCGTGGACCGATGCGGCGGACTCGAGCAGGCCGGCGAAGACCTGGTGCTCGACGTAGCGGGGGATCAGCGCGTCGAGCAGCTCCTCGGGCTCCGGCTCGATCATGAACTCGGGGCTGATGCCCTCACCGCCCTCGAAGGCGCGCGCGTCGACCGGCAGGATCTTGACCGCGTTCGGGACCTGGGTCAGCGCCGACTTGAAGTCGGTGTAGACCATCCAGACGCGGTCGATCTCCTCGCGGACGAACTGCTGCACGATCGGTTCGGCGACCGCCCGCGCGTCGGCGTAGCTCGGCTTGTCGGTGATGCCCTCGTGGACGCTCTCCGAGGTCCGGCCCCGGTAGCGGAAGTAGCCGGCGCCCTTCTTGCCGATGGTGTGGAGGTGGACGGTGTGCCCCTCACCCTCCTCCTGGCGGATGATCTTCTCGGCCAGCCGGAGCGCGTTCGAGTTGTACGCCCCGTTGAGCCCGCGGTCGTGGGTGATCACGATGATCGCGACGTCGGTGATCTCCTCGCGGTCGGCGAGGATCGGGTGGGACCCGATCGAGCTCTCCGCCGCCAGGTCCTTGATGACGCGCGAGATGCCCTCGGCGTACGGGCGCGCCTGCTCGACGGCCTGCCGGGCCTTGGTGATCCGGCTGGCCGCGATCAGCTCCATGGCCCGCGTGATCTTCTGCGTCGACTTGACGCTCGAGATCCGGCGGCGGAGGGTGCGGAGTTCTGCTGCGCCTGGCATCGGGTGGGGTTCCTAGCGGGTCGGGGTGGGCGGGACCGGGTGGGCGGCCAGTTGCCGGATCACTGGCTGAGCGTGTCGAGGTCCTCCATCGTCACGTGCTCGTCCTCCTCATCGGTGACCGCCGAGGCCTGGAAGCCCTGGGCGAAGGACTCGACGCCGCCCTTCATCTCCTCGACGGTCTCGTCGGAGAAGTCGCCGCCGGAGATGCGGTCCAGCAGCTCGGCGTGGCGGGTCCGGAACCACTCGCGCAGCTCGAGCTCGTACCGCTTGGCGTCCTCGACCGGGACCTCGTCGAGGTAGCCGTTCGCGGTGGCCCAGATGGCGAGCACCTGCTCGCCGACGGGCACCGGCTGGTACTGGCCCTGCTTGAGGATCTCCTGGGTGCGCCGGCCGCGGTCGATCTGGGCCTGGGAGGCCTTGTCGAGCTCGGAGCCGAACTGGGCGAAGGCCTCCAGCTCGCGGAACTGCGCGAGGTCGAGGCGCATGGTGCCGGCGACCTTCTTCATCGGCTTCAGCTGCGCTGACCCGCCCACGCGGGACACCGAGATGCCCACGTTGATGGCCGGCCGCTGGCCCTGGTAGAAGAGGTCGGTCTCGAGGTAGATCTGGCCGTCGGTGATCGAGATGACGTTGGTCGGGATGAACGCCGACACGTCACCGCCCTTGGTCTCGATGATCGGCAGGGCGGTCATCGACCCGCCGCCCAGGTCGTCGGACAGCTTGGCCGCGCGCTCGAGCAGGCGGGAGTGCAGGTAGAAGACGTCGCCGGGGTAGGCCTCGCGGCCCGGGGGACGGCGAAGGAGCAGCGACAGCTGGCGGTAGGCGTCGGCCTGCTTGGAGAGGTCGTCGTAGATCGCCAGCGCGTGCTGGCCCTTGTACATCCAGTAGTTGCCGAGGGCGGCGCCGGAGTACGGCGCGAGGTACTGGAACGGCGCCGGCGACGACGCGGGCGCCGAGACGACCGTCGTGTACGCCATCGCCCCGTTCTCCTCGAGGCGCGCGACGACCTCGGAGACCGTCGACCCCTTCTGGCCGATGGCGACGTAGATGCACTTGACCTGCTTGTCCGGGTCGCCGGACTCCCAGTTGGCGCGCTGGTTGATGATCGTGTCGACGCAGACCGCGGTCTTGCCGGTCTGGCGGTCGCCGATGACGAGCTGGCGCTGGCCGCGGCCGATCGGCGTCATCGCGTCGATGGCCTTGATGCCCGTCTGCATCGGCTCGCCCACCGGCTGGCGCTGCACCACCGAGGCGGCCTGGACCTCGAGGCCGCGCACCCCGTCGAGCTTGGACTCGTCCAGCGGGCCCTTGCCGTCGATCGGCCGGCCCAGCGGGTCCACGACCCGGCCGAGGTAGGCGTCGCCGACCGGGATGGAGAGGACCCGGCCGGTCGGCTTGACGGCGTCGCCCTCCTCCACACCGGAGGCGTCGCCGAGGATGACCGCGCCGATCGAGGTCTCGTCCAGGTTGAGGGCGAGGCCGAGCAGCTGGCGGCCGTCGTCGCCGACGCCGAAGTCGAGCAGCTCGTTCGCCATCGCGTCGGGCAGGCCGCTGACGCGGGCGATGCCGTCACCGGACTCGATGACCCGGCCGACCTGCTCGCTCCTGACCGACGGCTGGTAGGCGTCGATCTTCGACTTGAGGATGGCGGTGATGTCGTCCGCGCTGAAGAGGTCTGTCATCTCCGGTTCGCTTTCCGCTCGGGGTGTGGGGTGGGGTCGGGTCAGCCGGTCGGGTCAGGCCGTGGCCAGGGAGGACCGCAGGTCGGTCAGCCGCTTGACCATCGAGCCGTCGATGACGGTGTCGCCGAGCTGGACGACGACGCCGCCCAGCAGGTCGGGGTCGACGGTCACCTTCAGCTCGACCGGGCGTCCGACGCGCTGGGTCAGGGCCGACTCGAGCGCGCGCCGCTGGGCGTCGCCGAGCGGCTTGGCGGAGCGGACCTGCGCCACGGACGCGCCGCGGGCCTCGGCGGACTCGGTGACCGCGGCGTCCGCGATCTCCGAGATGTGCCGGATGCGGTCGGCCGCGAGCAGCATCTGCACCGCGGCACCCGTCGCGGGGTGCGCGCGGCCGAGCAGCTCGGCGACCGCGGCGCTGCGCGCCTCGAGCGCGACCGACGGGTCGGTCAGCGTCGCGCGCAGCTCCGGGCGGCCGTCCACCGCGGCGGCGAACTGGTACAGCTCGTCGGCCACGCGGTCGGCCACGCCCTCGGCCCGGCCGATCGCGATGACCGCAGAGCCGTAGGAGTGGACGAGGTCGTCTGCCATGTCAGGTCCTCAGCGGTCTCAGTTGTTGGTCGACAGCTGCGAGATGAAGCTGTCGACGAGCTGGTCGTGGCGGGACTGGTCGACCTCGGCGCCGACGATCTTCGCGGCGATGTCGGTCGACAGCGTGGCGACCTGACCGCGGAGCTCGGCGAGCGCGCGGGTGCGCTCGGCCTCGGCCTCGGCGGCCGCGCGCTGCTTGATCGCCTCGGCCTCCTGCTCGGCGCTGGCCACGATCTCGCTTCGCATCCGCTCGGCCTGGGCCTTCGCGTCCTCCACGATCTGCGCGGCCTCGTTGCGGGCCTCGGACAGGCTCGCCTCGTACTCGCGGCGGGTCTTCTCCGCCTCGGCCAGCTGGGTCTCGGCCTCCTCGATGCGGCCCTGGATGGCGGCGCGGCGCTCGTCGAGCGTCTTGTTGACCTGCGGGAACACACGGCCCCACAGGACGGCCATCAGCAGCCCGAAGGCGATGAGGCCCCAGATCAGCTCCGCGAACGGGGGGAGGAGCGCGATGGACTCCCCCTCGCCACCCTCGGCGGCGAGGAGCATCAACGCGTGCACGGTCGGCATGGGTGCCTCCCTACGCGTTGATGATGAACGCGAGCACGAACCCCAGCAGGGCGAGGGCCTCGACCACGGCGATGCCGATGAACATCGTGGTGCGGACCTGACCAGCCGCCTCGGGCTGGCGTGCCATGGACTCGATCGCACCCCGGATCAGCATGCCCAGGCCGATGCCGGGACCGAGGGTCCCGAGGCCGAAGACCAGGCCGACGCCGATGACGCCGATGTCACCTTCCATGTCTCTTTCCTTTGCTCAGGTTGTGACGGTCGACCGCTCCTGGGCCGTCACCGTCGCTTGCACGTACGGACAGATCGGTGGCTAGTGGGCGGGCTCCACGGCGCCGGCCAGGTAGACCGCGGCGAGGATCGCGAAGATGTAGGCCTGCAGGAAGCTGACGAACATCTCGAAGCCGACGGCGAGGGGGCTGACCAGCAGGGTCAGGATGCCGATGGGGAGGCCGAGGAGGTTCGAGCCCTCCTCGACGAGGCCCGGGATGCGGAAGAACGCGTGGGTCGCGAGGAACACGATCGTCAGGAGGATGTGGCCGGCGACCATGTTGGCGAACAGACGGACGGTCAGCGTGAGGGGCCGCAGGATGAACGTCGAGACGATCTCGATGGGGGTCAGCAGCAGGTAGACGGGCTTCGGGACGCCCGGCGGGAACGCGACCTCCTTGAAGTACGCGAGCCCCTGGTACTTGATGCCGGTCGCCACGAACGTGATGAGGGTCACGATCGCGAGCATCGCGGGGTAGCCGATCCGCGAGCTCGGCGGGAAGTTCACGAACGGGATGACCTCGAAGATGTTGTTCATGAACACGAACAGGAAGATCCCGGTCAGGAACGGCGCGAACTTGCGCCCCTCCTCCCCGATGATGTCCGTGGCGATCCCGTCGCGGATGAACTCGATGATCGACTCGCCGGCGGACTGCAGCTTGCCGGGCACGACCTTCGGGTTGGCGAAGGCCGCCAGCATGAACCCGGCCGAGATGATCACGCCGACCAGGACGATGATGTAGACCCGGCTGATGTCGGTCCCGGCGATCTCGAAGAGCGCCGGCGGGTTGAAGATCTCACCGGCCGGCGGGAGGGAGAAGTCACCGCCGTACGGGCCTTCCGCTGCGAGGACGAGGTTCACGCGTGCTGCCTTTCGGTGCCGGTGGGGTTGAGGGGTCCGCGTCGGCCACCGGCCGCGGCGTCGACCCAGAAGAAGCGGGGATCACGGGCGGCGGCGACCATCTCGGCGGCCACGGAGGCGACCAGGCCGACCGCCACGCCGGCGCCGAGTGCGCGCATCGGCAGGTCGGTCAGTCGCCACAGGGCGGCCAGGACGGCCACGCCGAGCATCAGGCGCTGGGCGAGCGCGACGAGCGCCATGGTGACCACGACGTCGGTCCGGGCGGCACCCGCCCGGGCGCCCATCCGGTACAGCGGCAGCGCGGAGAGCGCCAGCACCGCGACGAGGGCCGATCCCAGGGCGACCGCCAGCGCGTCGGCGGCGGGCACCACGGCGAGGGCGACCGCGCCGGCGGGCAGCGCCGCGGCGAGCGCGCCGAGGGCACCGGCCGTGGCCAGCTTCGCCTCGGGTGCGCTGATGGCCGCACGCCCTGATGGGGTAGCCGTCGATCGCATGGGTGGGATGGAACCTCGTGGTGTGTCTCCGGTCCGCGGGTGCGGACCGGCGGCATGTGGCAGCGGCGTCTAGCGGCTGGCGCTGTCGGTGGGGCTCGTGCTGGTCGTCTGCGGTCGTGGAGCGCCCTCGGAGGCGGGGGTCGTGCCCCCGCGCACCTCACCGGCCCGGGACCGGATGTATAGCAGGTAGATGCCGCAGGCGTTGCCCACGACGAACCCGATGCACATCAGGACGGGGCTGGTGTCGAGCAACCGGTCGAGGAGCCACCCGATCCCACCCCAGGTGAAGATCGCGGCGAGGAACTCGGCGGTGAACTCAGAGGACTTGTCGGTCGCGGTCGAGCCTGCCCCGAGCTGTGACGGTCTCATGCGTTCACCTCCCGGCCGGTCGACGTTGACCAGCGTGGGGTGGGCAGTCGTGACCACGTGCCACTACGCCTCTCCCTCGCTTGTGAAAACATACACAAAGTCCTCAGGACTGCCAAACGCCCAGGTCAGGTGGGGGTTCCCTCGCCTCCGCCGGCTCGCGGCCACCGCCGCGGATCCGAGGAGGGGTGGGCCACCACGTTGTCAGCCCGGTCGATCGCGCGCAGCCGTCGACGGTGGCGGACCGCGTCGAGCCACTGGTAGGCGAGCAGCAGGAGGGCGACGGGACCGGCGGTCCGCAGCACCAGCTGGCCGTCGACGAGGGTCGGTCCCACGGTCGCGACGGCGAGCAGCGCCGACCACGCGTACAGCACCAGGACCGCGCGGCGCTGGCTGTGGCCGATCTCGACGAGCCGGTGGTGCAGGTGCTTCTTGTCCGGGCTCGAGATCGAGCGGCCGCTGCCCATCCGGCGGATGACCGCCATCGTCGTGTCGAGGAACGGCACGGCCAGGACGAAGACGGGGATCAGGACGGGCACCGAGGCGACGAAGAAGTCGGTCCGCGTGGGGAAGTCGGTGTTGCCGATCGCCGACACGCCGGCCGCTCCCATCAGCAGGCCCAGCAGCATCGACCCGGTGTCCCCCATGAAGATCGACGCCGGGTTGAAGTTGTAGACGAGGAACCCCAGGCAGGCGCCCACCACGGCGGAGAGGATCATGCCGGCCGAGGAGATCGTCGGGGTGATCAGCACGTCGGTCTGCGGCGCGAGCTCGATGTAGCAGAACAACGCGGCGGCTGCGATCGCGACGATCCCGGCGGCGAGGCCGTCGAGGCCGTCGACCAGGTTCACCGCGTTGATCATCGCGACGACGGCCACGATGGTGATCAGGGCCGACGCGTCGGGCGAGAGGCTGAAGATCTCGCCGGCGCCGAAGGGGATGTAGACGTAGTTGATCGTCAGCCCGAACAGCACCAGGGTGGCGGCGGCCAGGACCTGCCCGGCGAGCTTCACGCCCGGGCTCAGGTTCCGGGTGTCGTCGATGAGGCCGACCAGGGTGATGACCACGGCCGCCAGCACGATCGTCTCGGGCTCGGAGGTGGTGCGGAACAGCTCGTCGAACGCCCCCAGCCGGGTCGCCGCGCCCAGGGCGGCGAGGATGCCGGCCAGCATCGCCAGGCCGCCGAGCTCGGGGGTCGGCGTCTCGTGGATGTGGCGCTCCCCGGGGACCTTCACCGCGCCGAGCCACGGCGCGACGCGCTTGGCCAGCGGCGTCACCGCGACCACGACGACGAAGCTGACCGCGGCCACGACCAGGTGGTCGAGCAGCTGGGGGTCCATCGCGTTCACGGTACCGCCGCGACGTAGCATGTCGGCGCGGCGGCGGGGTCCGGCGCAGGTGGACGACGAGGAGGACCGGTCGGTGTCGACGAGCGCGCTGCTCAAGCGGGGGGCGTGGACCCTCCTGACCCTGCTCGTCGCCCTGAGCGCCCTGCACGCGGTCACCTACGGCCTGCCCGGCGACCCGATCCGCGCGCTGTTCGGGCTCGAGCGGCCGGATCCGACCCTCCTCGCGGAGCTGCGGGCCTCCTTCGGGTTGGACGAGCCGTACCCGGTGCAGCTGTGGCAGTACCTGAGCGGGCTGGTCACCGGTGACCTCGGGCCCGTCTACCGGCTGGCGCCGGGGGGCCTCGCCCCGAGCCCCGGCAGCGTCGGCGAGCTGATCGGCCAGGGCATGCCCCACACCCTCCGCCTGGTGGGGGTGGCGGTGGTCCTGCAGGTGGTGGTCGGGACGCTCGTCGCGGTGTGGATGGTCGACGCGTCGGTGCGGCGGCGCCAGACGATCATGGCGCTGGTGTCGTTGGGGGTGGCGATCCCCGCCTTCGTGGCCGCGAACATGCTGGCGGCCACGGTCCCCTGGCTGGTCGACGCGTCCCGGGTGCTGGTGGGTGCGGCGTGCCTGGCCGCCGCGCCGGCGGGGATGATGGCGATCACGGGCTTCGCGGACGTCCGGACCTCACGCCGGTCGTCCTACGTGCAGCGGGCCCGGTCCGCCGGCGTGGCCGAGCGGCGGGTCAAGTGGCTCCACGGCCTGCGCCCGGCCATGGCCCCGATGGTGTCGCTGGCGGCCTCCCAGACGGGGTTCATGCTGGCGACCGCCGTGGTCGTCGAGCCCGCGGTCGGCATCCCCGGCATCGGCCGCCTGCTGACCACCTCGCTCCAGACCCGCCAGGGCCCGACGACCCTCGCCGTCGTCGGGGTGTTCCTGATCGCCGTCGCCGTGGTCAACCTGCTCGCCGACGTCACCACGACACTCCTCGACCCCCGGGTGACGGACGCGATCTGAGGTCGGGGTGCGCGGCGCGGGCCTCCTGCCGACGGGTTGACTCGAATCCCACGAATCGACTCCGGAATCCCACGGATCGACTCCGTGGTCCCGGTCACGACGCGCCCCCTGCCCACGAATCGACTCCGGAACCCCACGGATCGACTCCGATCTCCGGTCCAGAACCCGGCTGACCTGGGGTGATGCCCACGGATCTGCACCGTCACCTTCCGGACCTGCCGGTTCCGGAGTCGATCCGTGCGGTGGAGGGTGGGGAGACCGCCGCGCCTCGGAGTCGATCCGTGGGAGGGGTGGGGGTGTGGGGGAGGGTGCGGGCCGACGTGGGGGCGGGGGCGTGGCTCCGACACGGTTATCCCCAGGTGACGGCGATCGGCCCCGCCCGGCTGCGGGGGACGGTGCAGGGTCGGGGGATGCACGCCACGCCTCCGCTCCCCTGGCCCGTGATCCAGCGCATCCGGTCCACACCGGGGCGGATCATCGACAACACGACGATGGAGCGGCTGGGGCACGATCGGTTCCAGGTCGCGGACTGGGTCCGCGACGGTCGGCTGGAACGGCTCGCCCCCGCCTGGTGCCGTGAACCGGGCGACGAGGCACCGCACCAGGCCGCGCACCTGGCGACGGCGTACCTGCGACGGCACCGGCCGGACGAGCTCGTGATCATCAGCGGGGACCACGCCCTCGGCCTGCAGATCCCGGATCACCAGCCGACGGGATCGCCGATGGCGCTCGTCGAGCACGGCCGGCGGGTGCGCACCCGGCAGGAGCCGTGGCAGACCGTCCAGTGCCACGACCTCTCGTCGGTCCCGACCACGACGGCCCACGGGCTCACGATCGCGCGGAGCACCCGGTCCCTCGCCGACCACGCGGCGGGTCCGGCCAGGAGCGACGGTGCGGTCCGCGAGCTGGTCTACCTCGCGATCAACCGGCTGCGCCTGTCCCCCGCCGAGCTCGTCGCGGGCTGGTCCACGATGGATCACCCCGGTGCCCGGCGGTTGCTCGAGCTGGCCGCGGACGGGTCGTTCGAGCACGAGAGCCCCGCGGAGCGAGACTGCTTCCTCGACATCTTCAGCCCCCACCCGCCGGTCCCCGACTGCCAGGTGTGGATCGCAGAGAACATCCGCGCCGACTTCGCCTACCTCTTCGCGGCCCTGGTGATGGAGTACCACGGGGAGGAGACCCACGCCGGCACGGTCGACCGCGACGCGACCAAGCAGTTCGCCGCGCGCTCGCTCGGCTACGACCACCTGGTGATCACCAAGTCGGTGCGACGGGACCCCCGTGCCGTAGCCCTCCACGTCCACGAGGTCCGACGCCGGCGCGAGGACCTGATGCTCCGCGGGCAGCTGCGCCGTCCACCCCTCCCCCCGCAGCCCACCAGGTTGACGCCACTGCGGACCCTGGTCCCCCTCGGCTGAGGATCAGCCGCCCGCCGGGATCGCACCCGGGCGGGCAGGGCCGTGCCGTCCATCCCACGAATCGACTCCGGAGACCCCCACCACGCCGGCACCTCGCGCACATCCGTGGGAGGAACCGCAGGTCAGAGCCTCACGGCCGGTGTGAGCGAAGTCGATCCGTGCACCTGCGGAGTCGATCCGTGGTGCCGGAGGATGGGAACCCACCCCTCAGCCCTGGCACTCCTCGACCTCGATGGCGTGGATGCCGTCGACCCGGGTCTGGTGGCGGCCGCCCTCGAACGGTTCGGCCAGCCACAGGGCGAGGATCTCGTCGGCGAGGGCCGGCGCGACGATCCTCGCCCCCATGGCCAGGACGTTCGCGTCGTTGTGGGACCGGCTCATCCGGGCGGTGTACAGGTCGTTGCAGAGCGCCGCGCGGACGCCGTGGACCTTGTTCGCCGACATCTGCTCGCCCTGGCCCGATCCGCCCAGCACCACCCCGCGGTCCGCCTCGCCGGCCACGACCGCACGGCCGACGGCGGCCATGATCGGGGGGTAGTCCACGCGCTCGGGGGAGTCGGTCCCGAGGTCGATGACCTCGTGGCCGAGGCTGGCGATGACGTCGACGAGGTGGACCTTCAGCTCGTACCCGGCGTGGTCGGCTCCGATGGCGATGCGCATGGCCGGTCACCCTATCCTCGCCTGCGCGCCCCGGGGTGGGCGCCGGACACCGACACGCGGAGGGATGCGGACGACATGGGCGCAGGGCTCACGGGACGACGGGTGCTGGTGACGGGGGGGTCCTCCGGGATCGGCGCGGCGACGGCGCGGGCGTGCGCGGCCGCGGGGGCGCGGGTGGCGGTGCTCGCGCGGCGCGCCGACCGGCTCGAGGCGCTGGCCGACGCCCACGACCTCGTCCCCGTCACCGCCGATGTCACCGACCCGGGGCAGGCGGCGGAGGGGGTGGCGCGGGCCACGACGGCCCTCGGGGGTCTCGACGTCCTCGTCAACGCCGCCGGCGTGATGCACCCGGGGCTGATCACCGACCAGGACCCTGCGGAGTGGCGGGCGATGGTCGACGTGAACGTCCTCGGGCTGCTCGCCGTCACCCAGGCGGCGATCCCCCACCTCGAGGCCTCCGACGGCGGCGCGACCATCGTCAACGTGTCGTCGATGTCGGGGCGACGCGTCCCCTCCCCCACCGGCGCGGTCTACTCGGCGACGAAGTTCGCCGTCCACGCGATCGGCGAGGCCCTGCGCCAGGAGCTGCAGCCCGCCGGCGTGCGGGTCACGACGATCTCACCGGGGTTCGTCGCCACGGAGCTGTTCGACGAGCTCGACCAGAGCGACGTGGTCGCGCGCTACCGGCGGATGGCTGCGACGGTCGGGATCTCCCCCGAGGACGTCGCCGCCGCGATCGTGCACGCGCTCAGCGCCCCCGATTCGGTCACCACCGTCGAGATCGCGATGGTGCCGACCGACCAGGACGACAGCGCCTACGCATCGTCGGTCTCGGGGTCGGGGTCGGGAGCGGGGTCGGGCACCGGCGACGCCGGCTGAGCGGGAGGCCGCTCCCCCCACCCGAGCTCGCCGGATGCGACCAGGTGGATGTGCTCGAGCGGGATGCGGCCCTCGCGGTGGACGACCACCGACGGCCCGGTCGCGTCCACGATCGTCGAGACGCCGCCGTCCACCTCGCCGCCGTCCACGTACACCGGGACGAGCACCCCGAGCTGCTGCTTCGCCTCCTCCACCGTGACCGGTCGGGGTTGGTCGAGCCGGTTCGCGGCGGTGCAGGCGAGCGGCCCCACCTTGGCGATCACCTGCAGCACGAAGTCGTCGGCCGGCTGGCGCAGCTGGACGGTGCCGAGGCTGTTGCCGAGGTCCCAGGTCATGCCCTCGCTCGCGCGGACGACGAGGGTCAGGTCACCCGGCCAGTAGGCGGCGATGAGCCGGTCGGCGTACTCGGGCACCTCGCCCGCCAGGCCGGAGACCTGCCGCTCGGAGCGGATCAGCACCGGCAGCGGGGTGACGCGGCTGCGCCGGCGCGCGGCGAAGATCCGCTGGGTCGCGGCGGCCCGGAACGCGTCGGCGACCACGGCGTAGACCCCGCCCACAGGGAGGACGGCGACCGACCCCCCCTCGAGGGCCTCCACGGTCCGCGCCAGCGCGTCGTCGCGGTCGGCGAGGTCGATGATGGTGCTCACTGGCGTTCAGCGTGCCATCCGTCCGGCGTCGGGGCCGCGCTCGACGTGCCGGGCCACCGCGAACCGGGGGCGGCCGGTCAGGTCGGCCTCGACGTGGGCAGGTCCGACGTGGTGGTCGAGCGCCTGGACGGTCTGGTCCACGCGCGACGGGTCGTCCTCGATCAGCACCCACCCGCCGGGTCGCAGCCAGTGCGGGGCGGCGGCGACGAGGTCGGCGATGACCTCCCAGCCGGTCTCGCCGCCGACCAGGGCGGCGACGGGATCGTGGTCGCGGACCTCCGGCTCGGCGGCCGCCAGCTGGGCGGGATCGAGGTACGGCGGGTTGCACACCAGCACGTCGACCGCGCCGAGCAGGGCGGGGTCGACGCCGGCGAGGAGGTTCGCGTGGTGCACCTCCACCACCGGCCAGGGGGCCGCGTTGCGCCTGGCGAGGTCGACCGCGGCGGCGTCGGCGTCGGTGGCGACGACCCGCGACGGGGCGCCCTCGGAGGCGATCGCGCAGGCGATCGCACCGGTGCCGGTGCACGGCTCCAGCACGACCCCGTGGGCGGGCAGTCGGTCCAGGGCGAGGTCGACCAGCACCTCGGTCTCCGGGCGGGGGATGAACACGCCGGGCTCGACCCGGAGCTCGAGGTAGCGGAACGCGGCGGTGCCGAGGATCAGCTGGAGGGGTTCGCGGGACTCGCGGCGACGGACGGCGACGACCAGGGCAGCCGGGTCGTCCGCGAAGGCCTCGAGCAGCCAGCGGGCGTCGGCCTCGGGGCTCGGCACGCCGGCGGCGCTGAGCCGGGCCACGACGCCACGCCGGTCGAGGGCCTCGCCCGCGGACGTCGGCGGCGGCTCACCCACCGTCGAGCAGCGATTCGAGCTGCCGCTCGACGGCGGTGGAGATCACGCCCGTCCCGCCGACCACGACCCCGCCGTCGAGGCGGCTGGCGTGGGCGGCCACGAACGCGCTGACCGGGGAGCCCGACGGCAGCGACGTGCTGGGGGCGAGCACGAGCACCCCGCCCAGCCGGGCGGCGAGCGCACCGGCCGACAGCGCGTCGGGGAAGCCCGAGCCGGAGGCGACCACGAGCGGGACGGCGCCGGTGCGGCGCTCGAGGGCGGACGAGGCCACCGCGGTGGAGGTGGCGAAGCGGTCACCGCCGGCCAGGCGGGTCACCTCGAGCCCGAGGTCCTCGAGCTGGGCGACGACGGCCTGGCCGATTACTGCGGTGCCGCCGACGACGGTCACGCGGCGGGCACCCAGCTGGTTGATCGCCGCGACCGTCGGCCCGGGCACGCGGTCGCGCTGCACCAGCAGCGTCGGGGGACCGTCGACGAGAGCCGCGAGCGAGGACGCCGACACCGCGTCCGGCCAGTCGTCGCCGAGGGCGACGGTCACCTCGTCGGCCGCGACCGCGGAGGCCGTCGCGATGTCCGCGGCCGTGTGGTACCGGGTGTCGCCTGAGAGCCGGCGCGTGACGAGGCCGAGGTCGGCCAGGTCGCCGCGCACCCCGCTCGACAGGGCGCTGGCGCCGCCGAGCAGCCAGGCCGTCTCGGCGCCGAGGCGGTCGATCTCGGCCGCGACCGAGGGGTCCAGGCCGTCACCGTAGGTCAGCAGCAGCGGCGCGGACAGGGAGGCGGCGAGCTTCACGCCGGCCAGGGCGTCCGGGAACCGGTCGGCGGCCGCCACGACCACGTCGGCGGCGGTGTCCCACCCCTCCCCCGACACCGCGACCGCGGTCGCGATCCGGTTGGAGGCGGCGGCGCGCGCGAGCAGGTCCGGGGTCTCGTCGGGCGGCTCGCTGGGCGGTGGTGGCGGTGGGGACGGGTCGGTGGGCGGGGGACCCTGCTGGCTGTCGGCGGTCAGGCCGAACAGCGTCGAGCGCATGCCCAGCCGCTGGCGGAGCTGGTCGCCGGACAGCACGGCCTGCCCCCCAGTGCCGGTGACCCGGACCCCGCCGTAGCCGCGGGCGGGGTTGCCGACCCGTCCGGCCGCGCCGCGGGGCTCGAGGAACTCGACCTGCGTGGCCTGGCCCACCCCGGCGGCCGCACCCAGCTCCGCGGCGGTGAAGGTCGCGGTCCAGCGGCGCAGCGGGTTGTTGGAGGCGAGGTCCCAGCGGGAGTCGTCGACCGGCTGGACGTAGGGGAGGTCGCCGCCGAAGACGAAGCGGGAGGACTCGCTGTGCCCGCCGTGGCTCGATGAGTAGAAGGTCTCGGCGACCGCGCCCTGGTGCAGGAGGACCTGGCGGCTGGTCGCCTCGACGGCGGCCCGCCACCTCCCCCCGATCTGGGCGTCGGCGCGCTCGTAGTCGTACCCCTCGTAGTTCTGGTCCGCCGGGGTGGCGAGGAGGTTGCAGCGGCACGAGTCGCGGATCCCGAGGGCCTGGATGCGCCGGACCGCGTAGGAGCGCCCGGCGATGGCCTGCGCCTGCAGGGTAGGGGCCGGCCAGGACGCCGGGACCTCGCTGAGGCCGCGGAGGTACAGGTCCATGTCCGGGATCTCGAGCGTCATGTAGGCGTTCGAGCTGGCGGTCTGCACCGAGTCCATCTGCAAGGTGCCCCAGCGGTAGACGTGGCCGGTCTCGGACAGGCTGACCCGCCGGGTGTCGGCGTCGGTCTGGCTGAGGCGGGCGCGGAGGTTGAGCTCGTAGTCGCCCCCCTCGAAGACCGCGGCGCCGCCCGCGTCGGTGATCCGGTAGCGGGCGTCGGGCAGGATCGTGATGGTCCACACCGCGCCGGTCGGCTGCTCGACGGGCAGGGGCTGGCACGCGCCGGTCTGGTAGTGGCAGAGCTCCCACGGGACCGGGCCGGCGTCGGCGGTCACCCGCGTCGAGGTGATGCCGGTGGCGAGCCCGATGACGATCTGCGGGGGGATGGCGACCGTCGCGACGTTCGTGCCGGGGAAGTACGTCGTCAGGATCTGCTCGGCGGTGCAGCCGAGCATGCCGGCCCCCTGCGCGCCGTACTGGCTCATGCCGGCGCCGTGGCCCCACCCGCCGCCGACGAAGGCGAAGTCCGCGTCGGGGGGGTCCGGGTTGGCGATCGGGGACCCGCCGGCGGGCAGGCAGCCCTGGCTGAAGGTCGGGGGCAGCGCAGGCGGCTCCGCCTCGACGTAGCCGGTCAGGTCGGTCGTGGGCGGGGCGCCCTGGCCCGCGTCGGCGGGGACCGCGAGCAGCACGAGTGCGATCAGGGTCGCGAGCGCGGCCACGGCGGCCACGACCGACCGCGGCGCACGGGCAGAGGAGGGGGAGGTGCGCATGAGCCCTACTGTTGCGTCTGTCAACTACTGACACCCATGGTGGCACGGGAGTCGTCGACAAGCGTGACGCCGTCCCGGCTCTGACGCCGTCGGCCGTCCGTCCCATGCGGTGACGGGCATGTGGGGCGCGGCGGCACCGGAGGACGGTCAGGCGGCCTGCGCGTGGGTGCGGCCCTGGATCTCCGACCAGGCGATGACGCTGAGCGCCCAGGCGAGCAGGCCCAGGCGGATCAGCCACCGCGTCGGGGTGGAGGTCCGGTAGCGACGGCCGAAGAAGCGGTCCAGGCTGCGGGCGTGCTCCCACACCATGCGGGTGCGCCGACGACCGACCGAGGCCCCGATCGCGTGGGTGACCTGGGCGACGGGGGCGAACGTGACGCGCCAGCCGGCCTGGCCGAGCCGCCAGCACAGGTCGACGTCCTCGACGAACATGAAGTAGCCGGGGTCGAAGCCGCCGACGGCCTCGAAGGCCTCCACGTCGAGCGCGACGCAGCAGCCGCTCAGCCAGTCGACGTCGCGCTCGGTCTCGTGGTCCCAGTCGGTCAGCCGGTACCGGCGGGTCCAGCGGTTGTCCGGCCTGACCAGCCCGAAGAGTGCGTGGCCGAGGGCCGTCGGGATGTCCGGGAACGACCGCGCCGACAGCTGCAGCCGTCCGTCGGGGAACACCACGCGCGGGCCGACCGCGCCGACGTCGGGGTGCTCGGCCAGGTAGCGGCCCAGCGCGGCGACGGCACCGGGGGTGAAGCGGGTGTCGGCGTTGGCGACGACGACGGCGGAGAACGGCGCCTCGGGCAGCTGGCCCAGGCGGCGGATGCCGGCGTTGACCCCTCGCCCGAAGCCCAGGTTCGGCAGCCCGACGGCGATCACCTCGGGGTGGGCGCGCCGGACGGCGGCGAGGGACCCGTCGCTCGAGCCGGAGTCCACCACCACGACCCGGTCCGCGCCGGCGTCGGCAGCGCTGTCCAGGCAGGCCAGCAGGTCCTCCCTGGTGTTGTGGTTCACCACGACCAGGCCGACGGGGCCGGCGGTTGGCTCGGGCACCGCTCAGGCGATCTCGGCGAGCAGGCGGGCGAGGGAGTCCTGCCACGCCGGCATGTCCGGGAGCCCGGTGTGGCGCGCCAGGAGGTTGTCGAGCACCGAGTACGCCGGTCGGGGCGCCGGTGCCCCGAAGGTCGCGGTGTCCGTCGGGGTGAGGTCCACGTCGACGCCGGCGTGGGAGAAGATCGCGCGGGCGAACTCGAACCAGGTGCAGCTGCCGGTGTTCGTCAGGTGGTAGGTGCCGTGCAGGCCGGAGTCGGCCAGGCGGCGGATCTGCGGGGCGAGGTCCGCGGTGAAGGTGGGGCTGCCCGTCTGGTCGTCGACCACGCTGACCGCGCCCCGCTCGCGACCCAGCCGGAGCATGGTCTTCGCGAAGTTCCCGCCGTGGGCGCCGTGCACCCAGGACGTGCGCACGATGTAGTGGCGCTCGAGGGTGTCGCGGACCTTCTGCTCGCCGGCCTCCTTGGTGCGGCCGTACATCGAGGTGGGTCGGACCTCGTCGAACTCGGTGTAGGGACGGCCGAGCGTCCCGTCGAACACGTAGTCGGTCGAGATGTGGACCATCGCCGCGCCGTGGGCGTCGCAGGCGCGGGCGACGTGCCAGGGGGCGACGGCGTTGGCGGCCCAGGCGAGCTCGGTCTCGACCTCGCACGCGTCGACGGCGGTGAACGCGGCGGAGTGGACGACCACGTCGGGGCGGTGGTGCCCGACCGCGGCGTCGACGGCCTTCGCGTCGGTCACGTCGAGGGCGTCCCGGTCGGTGGCTACGACGTCGTCCCCGACGGCGGTGAAGGCGCGCTGGAGGTCGTGGCCGAGCTGGCCGCTCGCGCCGGTGATGAGGACCTTCACGGTCTCAGGCGCGGGTGGAGTCGGCGCTGACCAGCCCGCGGCGGTCGCTCGCGCCGCCCTCCTTCAGCGGACGCCACCACCCCTCGTTGGCGCGGTACCACTCGATGGTGGCGTCGAGCGCCTCGTCGAAGCTGTGCGCCGGCTCCCACCCGAGCGCGCGGATCTTCGTCGTGTCGACGGAGTACCGCAGGTCGTGCCCGGGCCGGTCCTGCACGCGCCGGATCCTCTCCTCTGCCTCGTCACCGGTCAGGCCGAACCGCTCGAGGATGGCGTAGGTCAGCTCGGCGTTGGTGATCTCGTTGCCGGCGCCGACGTTGTAGACCTCGCCTGGGGTCCCCTCGGTGAGTACCAGCCACTGGGCGGCGGCGTTGTCGATCACGTAGGTCCAGTCGCGGACGTTCTTCCCCTCCCCGTAGAGGGGCACCTGCTGGCCGTCGATGAGGTTGGTGACGAACAGGGGGATGACCTTCTCGGGGAAGTGGTACGGCCCGAAGTTGTTCGCCGTCCGCGTCACGGTGACGGGGTAGTCGTAGGTCACCCGGTAGGCGCGCGCGAGCAGGTCCGCGGCCGCCTTCGAGACGCTGTAGGGGCTGTTCGGCTCGAGCGCGTCGCCCTCGACGAAGCTGTCCGGCTCGTCGACCGACCCGTACACCTCATCGGTGGAGATGTGGAGGAACTTGGGGATCTCGGCCTTGCGCGCCACGTCGAAGATCGTCTGCGCCCCGACGACGTTGGCGACCATGAACTCCGCGCCGCCGGTGATCGAGCGGTCGACGTGGGACTCCGCCGCGAAGTTCACCACCGCGTCATGGCCGGCGATCGCCTCCGCGACGTGGTCGCCGTCGCAGATGTCGCCCTTGACGAAGTCGTAGCGCGCGTCGTCTGCCAGGTCGGCGAGGTTGGCCGGGTTCCCGGCGTAGGTGAGCTTGTCGAAGTTGGTGATGCGGACGTCATCGGTGTGGCTGAGCACGTAGCGGATGAAGTTCGAGCCGATGAAGCCGGCACCGCCGGTCACGAAGATGCGCATTGGTCGCGTTCTGTGTCGAGAGCAGGGGGACCGCTGAACGGTAACCGCCCTCGCCGGGTTCTGCGCGTGTCCAGCCCGACGGTTCCTGCGTACGGTTGCGGGGTGGAGGTGCTCGGGATGGACGTGCTGGAGCTGGCGGCGTACCGCCGGGAGGTGGCCGAGGCGTACGCCGCGGCGCGCGCCGCTGGGGCGGAGGTGGAGGGGTGGCGGGCGTGGCGGACCCGCCGTGACCGTCTGATCGGGACCTCGGCGGAGTCGCCGCTGCCCGCGGACCGCCGGTCGCCCTCGTGGCGGACCCCGTTCTTCGAGCACGACCCGACCTGGCGGCTCGCCGGGGTCCTCGAGCCGGTGGCGGACCCGGTCGGCTTCGACATCCCGCACTCGGGGTCCGGCGCCACCCGGTTCGTCGAGGCCGGGGTCCTGCGCGCGGTGCGGGGCGGCGTGGCGATCGAGTTGACCGCCTTCTGGCTGGACGCCTACGGCGGCGGGATCTTCGTGCCGTTCCGGGACGGGACCTGCGGAGCCGAGACGTACGGCGGCGGCCGGTACCTGCTCGACACGGTGAAGGGGGCTGACCTCGGGGTGGACGCCGAGGGGCGGGTCGTCATGGACTTCAACTACGCCTACCACCCCTCCTGCGCCTGGGACCCGTCGTGGTCCTGCCCGCTGGCACCGCCGTCCAACGTCGTGGGGGTCCGGGTGGAGGCCGGGGAGCAGCTACCGGTCGGGTGACCGGCGCGTGTGCGCTCAGGGGGCCTATCACAGTGGGTGCACGGCCCGCCCCCTCGAGCGGCATCCGCACCCAGGCGGTCGCGGACCGATCACAGTGGGTGCACGGCCCGCCTCCTCGAGCGGCCTCCGCACCCAGGCGGTCGCGGACCGATCACGGCGGGTGCACGGCCCGCCCCCTCGAGCGGCCTCCGCACCCGCACCAACTGCCACGGGCCGTGGCGACCCTCTGTCCACAGGGCACGGGAATCTCCGGCCCGCGGCGACCGCTCCGCCGGCCACGATCCCGACATGGCGATGTCGGACGACCTGCGCACCGCGATCGATCTGCTGGCGGCGAGCCAGCACGGGCACGTCGCCCGGTGGCAGCTCCTCGCACTGGGCCTGAGCGAGGACGCGGCCGACAAGCTGCCCGCCCGCCTGGGGTGGACCGCGCTCAGTCGTGGGGTGAGCCTGCTGCCGGGTCACAGGACCTCGACGGCGGGATCTACCTGGGCGGCGCTGTTGGCGACGATGAGCCTGCTGATGGTCGACCTGACGCGACCGGCTGGTCCGCTCGACCCGGAGGTCATCCGGGACGTCGCGCGAAGGACGATCGGAGCCACGGGCTTCACCGGCGCGACCCTGCGGGGTCTCGTCCCGAACGCCCCCACGCGATCGCAGGTCCTCATCCCCCACCACCTGGTCAAGCGCCTGGCGGACGTGCGGACGATCCGGACGCGCGTCTACCCCGAGCACCTCGAGCTGGTCGACGACGTGCCGACCGTCCCAGCCGTGCGCATGCTGTGGGACTGCGGGTGGGTGCTGCGGCACGAGCGGGACGCGCCGGCACGGCTCCGGCGGCTGATGTCCCTCGCCGACGGCGTCCGACTGGTGGAGGCGGAGACGCTCCACCTCGCCGCGCTGCACCCCCGCGAGCACGGGTTGCCCGGCCAGGTCCCGGTCCCCTTCCGCATCGCCGCGCTCAGCTTGAAGGACGGCCACTCGCACTCCGGGACGGAGCACGACGCACGGGAGCTGGTGGACGAGGTGGCGGCGCGCTACGGCCTGCACGTCGAACCGCGGCCGACCGACATCGCGGCCGACGGCGTGGCGGCCGGCGAGGCCGACATCGCGATCCCGTTGCTCCGCCTGGACATCGAGATCGACGGCCCGCACCACCGGGAGCCCGGCCAACGCGCGAAGGACCGTCGACGCGATGCGCGGTTCCGACAGATCGACTGGATCGTCCGACGCTATGACGCGGAGTTCGTGAGTGAGGATCCGGTCGGGTTCCAGCGCTGCGTGGAGCAGGACATCCTGCAGGCGGCGGCGGCGCAGGGCATCACCCTCCGCAAGCAGCCGCACGCGTAGCGGACCCACGGCCACCGGGTGCGCCCGCCGCTCCCACCGGCGGGCCCCGCACCCACGGCGAGCGGACCCATGATCACCGGGTGCGTCCGCCGCCCCCACGGACGGGCCCCACACCCACCGCGAACGGACCCACGACCACCGGGTGCGCCCGCCGCTCCCCCCGGCGGGCGGCGCACCCACGGCGATGGGACCACGGCGACGGGACCACGGCGATGGGACCCGCGACCACCACGCGGCCTCGACCGAACGACGTCCCTAGACCAGCCCGACCCTCGAGTGGTCGCCCAGCATCAGGCGCATGGCCGCCGGACGACGCCTGGACCGGCCGACCTCGACCTGCTTGCCGATCAGGGAGTCCTCCATCCGCCCCACGTCGGTGATCGTGGTCTCCTCGAGCACGATGGAGTGCTCGATCTCCGAATCGGTCACCACGCAGTCGTGGTAGATCGCGGTGTAGGGGCCGACGAAGGTGTTCTCGAGCCGCGTGCGCTTGCCGATGATCGCCGGGCCGCGGACCGTCGAGTTGACCAGCTCCGCCCCCTCCTCGATCACGACCCGCCCCTGGATCTCCGACGCCTCGTCCATCGACCCCTCCATCCGGGGCTCGTAGGTGTCCAGCACGATCCGGTTGGCCTCGAGCATGTCGTAGAGCTTCCCGGTGTCCTTCCACCACCCCGTGATCGTGCGCTCGGCGACCTTCTGCCCGTCGTCGATCATCCACTGGATCGCGTCGGTGATCTCGAGCTCACCGCGGTCGGACGGCTCGATGGCGTGACAGGCGTCCATGATCGAGCCGCTGAACAGGTACACGCCGACGAGGGCGAGGTCGCTCTTCGGCTCGCTCGGCTTCTCCACCAGCTGCGAGACGTGCCCGTCGGGGCCGAGCTCGGCGACGCCGAAGCGCTCGGGGTCGCGGACCTTCGCGAGCAGGATCTGGGCGTCGGGGCGGTTGGCCTCGAACTGCTCGACGAACTCGGTGATCCCGCCGGCGATCAGGTTGTCGCCCAGGTACATCACGAAGTCGTCGCGGCCGAGGAAGTCCTCGGCGGTCAGCACCGCGTGGGCCAGCCCGAGCGGGTCCGGCTGGTGGACGTAGGTCACCGAGATCCCGTAGCGGGAGCCGTCGCCGACGTACGCCTCGATCTCCGGCCCGGTGTGGCCGACGATGATCCCGACGTCGGTGATGCCCGCCGCGGCGATGGCCTCGAGCCCGAAGTCGATCACCGGCTTGTTGCCGACGGGCACGAGCTGCTTGGCGGAGGTGTGGGTGATCGGGCGCAGGCGGGTTCCGGATCCGCCGGCCAGGACGAGGGCCTTCACGGGTCTCCCTTGGGGGTTGCGTTCAGAGGGTGGTCACAGACGACGGTAGCCCGAGCACCGCCGGGCCTAGCAGGCGACGTCGCTCTCCTGGGCGCCGACGAACTCCGTCTCCGAGGCCGTCGGCTCGGGGCTGGCGCTCGGCGAGGGGGTCTCGGAGGCGTCGAACCCCTCCGGCGCGTGGGCGTCGGGATCGAAGCCCGACCCGAGGATGAGGGTCAGCTCGCTGGTGTTGCCCTCGTTGATCGAGATCCCGCCGAGCGCCTCGCTCAGCACCTCGGCGTGCGGCCGACGGCCCTCGGGGTACAGGATGACCGAGGCCTCGAACCGGTAGTTCTCCGCGGTGCCGACCTCCCCGACGCGGAACTCGAGGGCCTCGAGCACCGCGGCGGTCTCCTCGGCCAGCCCCTCGACGTCCGACCCGTTCTGGATGCTGACCGGGATGGTGTTGGAGGGGCCGAGCTCGACCGGGCCGGCGTCGGTGCCGACGCCCTCGGGCAGCAGGTCGCCGTTGCGGAACGCCCGGTACAGGGCCTCGGCGTCCTCCTCGATCGCGTAGACGACCGACGCCTCCCCGAGGTTGCCCGGCGTCGCCGGCACGGTCCGCGCGTCGATCCGGCCCGACGAGATGTCCTGGATGCTCGAGATCAGGTCGACCATCTCGCTGGCACCGAACGCCCGGTCGGTCTCGAGCACGTCGGAGATCGACCCGATCAGCGACGCCACGCGGTCCGGGCGGGCGAGGGTGCCCAGGCTCGTCGCCTTGTTCAGCATCTCGCGGGCGAAGCGCTGCTGGCGGGCGATGCGGCCGAAGTCGTTGTCGACCCGGCGGGCCCGCACGAACTGCAGGGCCCGCACGCCGTCGAAGGCGACGCACCCGGCCTGGTCGATGTCGATGCCCGAGTACCGGTCCTGGATCGGCTCCTCGACGTAGAACTCGACCCCGCCGAGCGCGTCGACCGCGGACACGAAGCCGGCGAAGTTGACCCGCACGTAGTGGTCGACCTCGATCAGGGTGAGCGCCTGGATGGTGCGGACGAGGCACTCCGGGCCGTAGCCCTCCCGCTGCTCCTCGCCGATCGCGTAGGCCTGGTTGATCCGGCCGCGCGACCCGTCGCACCGCTCGACGACCAGGTCGCGGGGGAACGACAGCATCGCCGCGGTGTCGGTCTGCGGATCGATCTGCAGCAGGATGATCGTGTCGGTCAGGTCGGTGTCGGTCGGGTCGGTCCCGATGCGCTGGAGCTGCTCCTCGGTCAGACCCTCGCGGGAGTCCGAGCCGACCAGCAGGATCGTGGTGCGCTCCTCGACCGGCTCGACCTCCGGCACCACCAGCGCCTCACCGCCCTCGGTCTCGGGCGCGAACGTGACCTCGGGCGCACCGATGTCGACGGCGTTCCTGCCGATCTGGCGGAACTCCCACCACACCAGCCCCGCGTAGGTCGCACTGGTCACGACCGCGAAGGCCACGACGATCGACACCGCGAGCAGCCCGACGCGCCGCCAGTCCGGGCCGCCGCTCCGGGGCTTCCCGTGGGTGACGCTCGGCCCGAAGACGCCAGGCTCCAGCCCTCCGCGCACGGAGGGGTCGGATGCGGACGCAGCCATGTGGGGGATGTGCCTCCGGAGGGGGACGAGGAGCCGTCGGCACACCCCGCGACGCACGCGCACGGGCACACCGGCGGAGCCAGCGTATCGTCGCCCCACGGGCACCGGACGGTGTCCGCACGGGCCACCCGAGGCCGCCGGATAGGGTCGGGAGGCGATGACCACGATCTTCGCGGCGCTGACCGACCAGACCCGCCAGCTCGGCGACCGCCCCGCCGTGACCTTCGTCGACGCCGGCACCGGCGAGCGGACCGAGCTCAGCTTCGCGACCCTGCACAACTGGGTGTCGAAGACCGCGAACCTCCTGCTCGACAGCATCGACGTGCAGCTCGGCAGCGAGGTGCGCCTGGACGTCCCCCTCCACTGGCTGGTGCCGGTCGTCGCGCTCGGCACCTGGGCGACCGGCGCCGCGGTCCGCCTGCAGCCCGGCGGGGATGCAGTCGTCGGACACGAGCTGGACGACCCGGACCTGGAGGCGGACCTGCTCATCGGCATCGGCATGGGCGGCCGGCCGGCGTCCGACGAGATCGACGACGCCCTGACCGTGACCGACGTCCTCGCCCAGCCCGACGAGTTCGTCGACGACCCGCAGGACGACGGGGCGTGGGCCATCGGCGGGCGGACCCAGGCGACGCTGCTGGCCGAGCCGCTCGGGGCGTCGGGCACCCGCATCCTCCACGCCGGCGATCGCACGACCGCCGAGACGGTGTTCACGATCGCGCGCAGCCTGCCCGCCGGCGTGGGGCTGGTGCTGGCACGCGGCTTCGACGCCGACGGCCTCGCGCGGCTCGCCGCCCAGGAGGGGCTCGCGTAGCACCCGACGGGGCTGGTCACGCCCGCCCGGCCGGCGTACCCTGCACCCACCGACCCGGGTCTCCTGCCCGGGCGCGACGTCTGAGGAGGTGAGGACCTGCTGGCTGCCATCGACGGCGCGCGGCCCGTCCCCCCCGCCCCCGACGACATCTGCAGCGCCGGACCGGAGGTCCGCTCCGCAGGCGCTGCCCCGCCCGCTCATCGCGTGCGGCCCCACGCGCCCACAGGAGCACCTGCGTTGACCCTGCCCGCATCCCCTGATGCACCCTCGACCCTGACCGCCCTCGGCTACGACTCCGGCCCCTGGCCGGCGCTGCTGGCCGCCATCGACCCCACCGCCCGGCACGGACGGGTGACCCGCGCCGACCGCGGCGCGGCGACCGTCGCCACCGCGGACGGCTCCGTCCGCGCCACCTGGACCCCCACCACCGATCCACCCGTCACCGGCGACTGGGTCGCCGTCGACGACGACGGCGCCCTGGTCGGCATCGCCGAGCGGCGGACCGCGATCACCCGGCCCGCCAAGCACGTCGGGTACCGCACCGACGGCACCCCCGACCAGGTGCTCGCCGCCAACCCCGACCTGGTCGGCGTGGTCGTGGCGATCGACGGCGACGACCTCCCGGTGCGCCGCGTCGAGCGCGGCATCGTCATGGCGTACGAGTCCGGCGCCATCCCCCTGGTCATCGCGACCAAGGCCGACCTGTGCGAGGACCTCGACCTGACCGTCCGCCAGCTCGAGGCGGCCACCACCGGCGTCGACGTGCTGGTCGTGTCCGGCACGACGGGAGACGGGATCGCCGAGCTGGCGGACCGCCTGGCCCCCGACCGCACCCTGGCGGTGCTGGGCGCCTCCGGTGCCGGCAAGTCGACGCTCACCAACGCCCTCGTGGGCCACGACGCCCTGGCCGTCGGCCACGTGCGCCACGGCGACCGGAAGGGCCGTCACACCACCGCCCACCGCGAGCTCGTCACCCTGCCGATCGGCGGGGCCGTCCTCGACACCCCCGGCCTGCGGACCCTCAGCCTCGGTCAGGTCGCCGACGGGATCGACCGGGCCTTCCCCGAGGTGGAGGCGCTGGCCGCGGCCTGCCGGTTCGGCGACTGCCGGCACGAGTCCGAGCCCGGCTGCGCGGTCCTCGCGGCCCTCGACGACGGAGGCCTCGACGCCGACCGCTTCGAAGGGTTCCGACGGATCCGCGCCGAGGCCGAGAACGCCGCGCTCCGCGCTGACACGGCCGCCTGGCGCGCGCAGGCGCGCAGCTGGGGGGTCATCGGGCGGGAGGCGACGCGGGGGGGGGCGCGGTCTGCGGCGGCGGCGCGGGGGGCGCGGCGGGGGGCGCGGCAGCCTGCGGCGGCGGCGGGGGCGCGGCGGGCGGCGCGGCAGCGGGCGGCGGGGCCCCGGGCGCGG
>NZ_CAXQBR010000044.1 GCF_964222135.1 Euzebya sp. | reverse complement strand
GCTGTGCCGGGAGGACAGCCGTGGGCTCGTCCGAGCTCCCAACCCTCCACCCCGCCACCCGAGAGGAGAGGAGCGACATGTCCGCCACCGTCGCACCGGCCCGCACCGGCCAGCGGACGGACCTGGGCCGGTTGGCGCTCGCCCTCCTCCGCGGCATCGCGGTGGTCGTCGTCATCCGCCTGGCCCTCGCGTTCGTCGGCGACCCGGCGGCGCCGGACCGGGCGGTCGCGACGATCCTCGAGCTCGTCGGGGCGGACCCGGCGGCGGAGGCCATCCGCACCCAGGGCCTCACCGACCTGACGCGCCGCTCGCTGATGGTCGTGGTCGCCCTGGTCGTCGGCACCGCCGGGACGTGGTGGTTGTACCGGAGCGCCATCGCGGCCGTCGAGCACCTCGGCAGCCGCTGGCGCGACCGGGTGCTGCCGTGGGTCTTCGTCGGGCCGAGCGCCGCGCTGCTCGGCGCGTACCTGGTGCTGCCCGTCCTGGGCACGATCTGGACGTCGGTCACCGAGGACGACGGGCTGGGCAACTACGCGTTCGCCCTGACCGACCCGGCGATGCTGACCGCGTTCCGCAACAACGTGATCTGGCTGGTCGTGGCCACCGGCGGCAGCGTGCTGTGCGGGCTCGCCGTCGCCGGCCTCGTCGACCGCATCAGGCGGGAGGCGCTGGCCAAGACGATCATCTTCCTGCCCATGGCCATCTCGATGGTCGGGGCGAGCGTGATCTGGCGGTTCGTGTACGCCTGGAGCCCGGAGGGCAGCCCACAGGTCGGGCTCCTCAACGCCATCGTCACCAGCACCGGCGTCGCGCCCATCCCCTGGGTGCAGGAGACGCCGATCAACACCTTCGCCCTGATCGCGATCATGATCTGGCTCCAGACCGGGTTCGCGATGGTCGTCCTGTCGGCGGCGATCAAGGGCATCCCGACCGACCAGCTGGAGGCGGCCAGGCTCGACGGCGCCAACGAGTGGCAGGTCTTCCGCCACATCGTGCTGCCCGGCATCCGCGGGGCGCTGATCACGGTCACCACCACGATCGCGATCATGGTCCTGAAGGTCTTCGACATCGTCTTCGTCATGACCGGCGGCCGCTACGAGACCGAGGTCGTCGCCAACCGCATGTTCGCCGAGATGTTCCGGTTCCGGAACTTCGGCCGTGCCAGCGCGCTGGCCGTGCTGCTGTTCGTGGTGGTGGTGCCCGTCATCGTGATCAACGTCCGCAACCTGAGCCGACAGGGGATCGACGCGTGAGGGCGGCGGTGCAGCGCGGGGGAGGGTGGGGGATCGCCGCCGTCCGCGGGGCGGTCGTGCTGATCGCGCTCACCTGGTCGCTGCCGACCGTCGGGATGCTGATCTCGAGCTTCCGGGACCCCAACGCCATCCGCGAGACCGGGTGGTGGACCGTGCTGGCCCACCCCTTCGAGTCCGCGCAGTGGACGATCTCGAACTACGAGTCCGTGCTCGGCGCCCGGGGGATGGCCGGGGCGTTCCTCAACAGCCTGACCGTCACGCTCCCCGCGACGGTGATCCCCATCACGATCGCGGCGTTCGCCGCCTACGCCTTCGCGTGGATGCGCTTCAGAGGCCGGAAGGTGCTGTTCGGCACCGTCGTGGCGCTGCTGGTCGTCCCGCTGCAGATGACGTTGATCCCGATCCTGCGGGCCTACACCGCCCTCGACCTGACCGGCACGTTCGTCGGCACCTGGCTGGCCCACGCGGCGTTCGGGCTGCCCCTCGCCGTCTACCTGCTCTACACCTACATCGCGACCCTGCCCCGTGACCTGATGGAGGCCGCCGCGGTGGACGGCGCCAACCACTTCCAGGTGTTCCGGACCCTCGTGCTGCCCCTGTCCCTCCCCGCCATCGCGAGCTTCGCCATCTTCCAGTTCCTCTGGGTGTGGAACGACCTGCTCGTCGCCCTGGTGTTCCTCGGGACCGACAGCCAGGTCGCGATCCTCACCGCTCAGCTGAACGAGCTCGTCGGCACCCGCGGCCAGGACTGGCACCTGCTGACCGCCGGCGCGTTCGTCACCATGGTCGTCCCGGTGGCGGTGTTCCTCGGGCTCCAGCGCTACTTCGTCCGCGGCCTGCTGGCCGGATCGGTGAAGGGATAGAGCCGTGACCCGCATCGGCGACCACCTCCTCCTCGGGTTCGAGGGCCACGAGCTGCCCCCCGACACCGCTGACCTGCTCGCGCGCGGCATCGGCATCGGGGTCACGCTGTTCCGCCACGGCAACGTCCGCGACGTCGCCCAGGTCCGCGAGCTGACCGACGCGATCCGCCGCGCCGCGGGGCGTCCGGTGCTCGTCTGCGCCGACCAGGAGGGTGGGCAGTTCCTCGCGCTGGGGGACGACACGACGCCGTTCGCCGGCAACCTCGCGCTCGGCGCCGCCGACGACCCGGACCTGACCCGAAGGGTCGCGGCGGCCATGGCCGCGGAGATCCGCGCCGCCGGCGTCGACGTCGACTACGCCCCCGTCTGCGACCTGCTGACCAACCCCGACAACCCCAACCTCGGGATCCGCTGCTTCGGCGCGGACCCCGACCACGTGGCCCGGCACGCCGCGGCGTTCACGGCGGGCCTGGTCGACGGCGGCGCGGTCGCCGCCGCCAAGCACTTCCCCGGCAAGGGCGACGCCGCGGTCGACAGCCACCACCAGCTGCCCACGCTGCCCCACGACCTCGCTGCGATGGAGGGGCGGGAGCTGGTGCCGTTCGCCGCCGCGCTCGACGCCGGCGCCCAGCTGGTCATGACCGCCCACGCCGCCTACCCGGCGATCACCGGGCGGTCCGACCTGCCGGCGACGCTGGCCCGGCCGATCCTCACCGACCTGCTCCGGGGACGGCTCGGCTTCGACGGGGTGGTCGTGACCGACGCGCTCGACATGAAGGCGCTGGGGCAGGGGGCCCGCCAGGCGATCGACGCGATCTCCGCGCTCCGCGCTGGCGCGGACCTGCTGCTGGCGACCGCGCAGCCGGGGATGACCGAGCGCCTGGTGGAGGGGCTGGACGCCGCGGTCAGCCGAGACCTGCTCGAGATCGACGACCTGGCCCGGTCCGCCGCCCGCACGGCCCGGCTGGCCGCCGCCGTCGACGGTCCGCGCCCGCCCCTCGACGTGATCGGCTCCGCCGCCCACCGCGACCTCGCCGCCGAGCTCGCCGCACGCGCGACCACGCTGGTCCGCGACCCCGCCGGCCTGCTGCCGCTGTCACCGTCCGCGAGGGTCCTCGCGGTCATGCCCCGCCCCTTCGACCGCACCCCGGCCGACACCTCGTCCACGGTCGCGCCCCAGCTGGCCGCGGCGCTGGGGGCCGTCGTGGGCTCCGTGGACGAGCTCGTGGTCGACGGCGACCCCGACGGCGGGAAGGTCGACGAGGCCGTGCGCCGGGCCGCGTCCGCCGATGTGGTGGTGCTCGGCACGATCGACGCGCACGCCCACCCGGGGCAGGCAGCCCTGGCCGGGGCGCTGGCCGGGACCGGACGGCCGCTCGTGACCACGTCGCTGCGCGTGCCCGCTGACCTCGCCGTGCTGCCCGACAGCACCACGCACCTCGCGACCTACGGCATCCTCCGCCCCAGCCTGGACGCGCTCGCCGCGGTCCTCGTCGGCGCGGCCCCCGCGCGCGGGCGCCTGCCCATCGACGTCGTGAGGTACCCGCGCGGCCACGGGCTGGGGGCGTCGTGATCACGTGGGTGCGGGGCGGTTCCGTGGCGGGTGCGGCGGGTGGGCCGGCCGACGACCTGTGGCTGGACGGCCCCGTCGTCGGCCGTCGGAGTCGCGCTCCCGACCGGGTCGTCGACGCCGACGGCCTGGTGCTGCTGCCCGGCTGGATCGACACCCAGGTCAACGGCGCGTTCGGGATCGACCTGACGTCGACGCCGGACCGCGTGTGGGGGCTGGCGAGCCGTCTCGTCGACACCGGGGTCACGGCGTTCCTGCCCACGCTGGTGAGCCCCGACGCCGCGACGGTCGCCCTGGCCGTCGAGGTCCTCGCCGCGGTCCCGGACGACTGGCGCGGGGCGCGGCCGCTCGGCTGGCACCTGGAGGGGCCGTTCATCGCGCCCGACCAGCGCGGCACCCACCCGGCATCGCAGCTCCGCGGGATCGACCTCGACGAGGTCGACCGCTGGGCGGCATCCGGCCGGGTGCGGCTGGTCACCCTGGCACCCGAGGTCGACGGGGCCGTCGAGGCCGTCCGCCGCCTGGTCGCCGGAGGGGTCGTCGTCGCCGCCGGCCACTCCGCGGCGGACCACGAGGCGGCGCGCAGCGGCTTCGACGCCGGCATCACCGGGGTGACGCACCTGTTCAACGCCATGCCGGGCCTGCACCACCGCGAGCCCGGGCTGCTCACCGCGGCCCTCGCCGACCCCCGGATCCGCCTCGGCGCGATCGGCGACGGGCTGCACCTCGCACCCGAGACGCTCGCGCTGCTCGACCGCCTGGTCCCCGACCGCATCCACCTGGTCACCGACGCGATGGCCGCCGCCGGGCTGGCCCAGGGCACCTACCGCCTCGGCGACCTCGAGGTCGTGCTCGGCGACGACGGTCCGCGGAACCCCGACGGCGGGCTGGCCGGGTCCGCGGCGACCTACGACGAGGTGGTGCGGACCTGGCAGCGGGCGACGGGTGCGGCGTCGTCCGAGCTCGCCCCGGTCACGTCATCCACTGCCGCCGGTCTGCTCGGCGAGGGCGGACGCGGCCACCTCCGCCCGGGCGCGGTCGCCGACGTGACCGGTGTGGACGCGACCGGCACCGTCGCCCTCGTCGTCGCCGGCGGGCAGGTGCTCGTCGGCGCCGAGCGCATCGACGGGCCGCGCACCTCCGCAGAGCAGGGAGCCCCATGAGCATCGACACCGAGATCGCCCAGCAGCCCGAGGCCCTCCGCCACGCGATCGCGTCCGCGTGCGACGCCGCGCCTGCGGTCGCCGACGCCGTGCGGGGGCGAGGCATCACCCACGTCGTCATCGCGGCCCGGGGGACGTCGGACAACGCCGCGGTGTACGCCCAGTACCTGTGGGGCCGCCACCTCCGACTGCCCGTGGCCCTCACCACCCCGTCCCTCTTCGCCGGGGATGCGCCGCCGCGCCTCGACGGCGCCCTGGTCGTCGGCGTGTCGCAGTCCGGGGCGTCCCCGGACCTGGTGGCCGTGCTCGCCGAGGCGCGCCGCCAGGCCCGCCCGACCCTCGCCGTGACCAACGTCGGCGACAGCCCGCTGGCGCAGCACGCCGACGTCGTCGTCGACCTCGCGGCGGGGGAGGAGCGCGCGGTCGCGGCTACCAAGACCTACACGTCGTCGCTCGTCGCCCTCGCCGTGCTGACCGACGCGCTGGCCGAGGGGCTGGGGGGCGAGTGGGGGGGGGGCGAGGCGGTCGCGGTCGCCGGGCACCTCGACGGGGTCGCCGAGGCCGCCGCCGCCGTGCTCGAGGCGGACCCGCTGACCCCGCCCCTCCTCCGGCTGCTCGAGGGCCGTGACCGCATCGCGGTCGTCGGCCGGGGGCTCGACCTCGCGACCGCCCGGGAGTGGGCGCTCAAGCTCCAGGAGCTCAGCGGCGTCCTGGCCCACCACTGGTCGACTGCGGACTTCCGGCACGGCCCCTTCGCCCTGGCCGCCGACGGCCTGCCGGTCGCGGTCGTCAGCACCGACGCCGGGCATGCCGACGAGGCCCGGGCACTGGTCGCTGACCTGGTCGAGGCCGGCGCGGACCCGCTGCTCGTGACCGACCGGCCGCCCCGGGAACCGCGGTGCGAGGTCGTGGCCCTCCCGCCCGCCGACCCCCTCTGCGGGCCGATCACCGCGATCGTGGCCGCCCAGCTCGCGACGGTCGCGCTCACCCGCCGGCGGGGACGGGACGCCGACCAGCCAGCCCTGCTGTCGAAGGTGACGCTGACCCGCTGAGCTGCGGCGCGATGTCGGGCGCGACGTTCCGCGCGATCGGGGCCTCCTTCGCCTGACGGCGAAGTTCGGCGCGATCCCGGCCTGTGCCGCGGCGACGTCGCGGCGATGTCGCGGCGAAGTCGGGCGCGATCGGGGCCTACCTCGCCTCACGGCGAGATAGGCCCCGATCGTGCACCAGTGCCCGCCGACCCCCGAGCCGTCTAGTTCACCTGGCGGTCCCGGCCCTCCCAGTACGGCTCGCGGAGCTTGAACTTCTGCAGCTTCCCCGTGGCCGTCCGGCTGAGCTCGTCGCGCACCTCGACCTTCTTCGGGCACTTGTAGCCCGCCAGGTGCTCCTTGCAGTGGGCGATGATCTCCTCCTCGGTGACCGACTCGCCCTCCGCGACGACGACCAGGGCGGTGACCAGCTCGCCCCACTTCTCGTCCGGGATCCCGATCACCGCGACCTCGGCCACGGCGGGGTGGCTGAAGATGACGTCCTCGACCTCGATCGAGCTGACGTTCTCCCCGCCGCTGATGATCACGTCCTTCTTCCGGTCCGTGATCGACAGGTACCCCTCGTCGTCGAACCGGCCGCCGTCGCCGGTGTGGAACCAGCTCAACCCGTCGTCCTCGGCCCGCAGCGCCTCGTCGCTCGCCTCGGGGTTCTCCCAGTAGCTCTTGAGGCAGTGGTTGCCGCGCGCGATCACCTCGTCGTCGTCGGTCAGCCCGAGGGAGATCCCGATCGCCGGCACGCCGGCGCGGCTCAGGTTGGCGGCGCGGTCGTGGCTCGACAGGTCGTCCCACTCCTGGCGGGTCCGGTTGATCGTCAACAGGGGAGCGGTCTCGGTCAGCCCGTAGATCTGGATGAACTCCCACCCGAGCTCGGTCTCGACCCGCTCGATCGTCCGCGTGGGCGGTGGCGCCCCCGCCACGATCACCCTGACCCGGTCGCGGCCGGGCACCGGACCCTCCCACAGCGGGGCGGCCTCGAGCACCGCGTTCACCACCGCCGGCGCGGCGCACATCAGCGTGACCCCGTGCCGGTCGACGCGGCGGAGGATCTCCATCCCGTCGATCTTGCGGATCACGATGTGGGGGACCCCCATCCCGGTGACGGTGTAGAGCATCCCCCAGCCGTCGCAGTGGAACATGGGGAGGGTGTGGAGGTACACGTCGCGGTCGCTCACCCCGGCGTGCCAGCCGAAGGTGACCGCGTTGGTCCAACGGGCCCGGTGGGTCTGCTCGACCCCCTTCGGGCGGGCGGTGGTCCCCGACGTGTAGTTGATCGAGGCGGTCGCGTCCTCGTCCGGCGTCCACGGCTCGGGCTCGCCGCCGTGGTCGTACAGCGCCTCGTCGGACTCCTCCCCCAGGGTGAAGACGTGGCGGGCCTTGATCCCGTCCAGCTTCTCCGTCAGCTCCGGGTCGACGAGCAGCACGTCGGCGCCGGAGTGGGAGACGATGTACTCCACCTCCTCGCGCTGCAGGCGGAAGTTGATCGGGACGAACACCCGGCCGTTGCCGCTCACCCCGAAGAAGGCCTGCAGCAGGCGCGAGGAGTTGTGCGACACCATCGCCACACGCGCCCCCTGCTCGACGCCCCGGCGGTCGAGCGCCGCGCCCATCGCGCGGCGGCGCTCGCCCAGCTCGCGGTAGGTGAGGTCCGGCACGGCCGGCGCGGGCTGGTCCGGCTCGTCGACGATCGCCAGCCGGTCCGGGTAGACCGCGACCGCGCGGTCGAGGAAGTCGTTGATGGTCAACGGAACCTTCATGGGTGTGCCCTCCAAGCTGTGCCCGTGATCCCTCTGCCCCTCGGCAGCTCACGTACCCCTGGCCGGCCGGACCGTAACGCCGCCGGTGCCAGCCGTCGAGGGGCCGTCGGCCACCGCGCAGCCACCCCGCAGCCGTCCGCAGGGCGTGCGCACGGTGCACGCCTGTTGAACGCACGGTCACCCGCTGTCTAGGGTGAGCCGGTCCCGACGGGGGACGACACCGGCCGGCGCCGCCCGGCCGTGCCCGCAGCGGCGCCGGCGCACCACCTGTGCCACCCGCACCAACGGAGGAAGACGTCCATGCACACCGCCGAACCCCACCGCGGCGCATCCCGCGGTGCGCTCACCGCGCTCGCCGCGCTGGTGGCCCTGGCCCTGGTGGCCCTGCTGCCCGTGGGGCCTGCAGGCGCCGACATCGAGGTCGTCGACTCCGGCGACCAGGTGCCCGCGGTCCGCTACGCCGGCGAGACCCGCTACGAGACGGCCGCGCTGATCGCCACCGACGACACGCCCCTCGGTGCGGACTTCGAGCCGGGCACGGTCGTCGTCGCCACCGGCGACCGCTTCCCGGACGCCCTCTCCGCGAGCTACGCGGCCGGGCTGACGACCTCCCCGGTCCTGCTCGCCGCCACCGACGACCTGACCGACCCGACCCGGGCGGCCCTCGAGCAGCTGGCCCCCGAGCGCATCGTGGTCGTCGGCGGCACCGCCGCGGTCAGCGAGGAGATCGCCACCGAGCTCGCCACGTACGCCGAGGTGACCCGCGTCGCCGGCGTCAGCCGCACCGACACCGCCGCCCAGGTCGCGGCGCTCGGCGACGCGGACGGCGACGGCGCCCTCGACGACGGGACGACCACCGCGATCGTCGCGAGCAGCGCCGAGGCGCCCGGCGCGCTGGCCGCCGGTCCGGTGAGCTACGCCGCCGGCTACCCGCTGCTGCTGACCGCCCCCGACGCGCTCGCGCCCGAGACCGCCGCGGCGATCGACGCGCTCGGCATCACCGACGTGATCGTGGCCGGCGGACCCGACGTGGTCGCCAACTCCGTCGTCGGGGAGCTCGTCACGCTCGGCGCGTCCGTGCGCCGCGTCGGCACCGACAACCGCACCGAGATCGCCACCGGGTTCGCGCAGTTCGCCGTCTCCGAGCTCGGCTTCGTCTCGAGCCACGTCAACCTCGCCACGTTCAGCGACTTCGCCGACGCGCTGGCGCTCGCCGCCCACGCCGGCGCCGACCGCCTGGGGCCCGCCCCGATCCTGCTGACCGAGGCCGACTCGGTCGGCTTCGCCGCCGAGGCCTACCTGACCGACGCCGCCAGCTGCGGCCTGCTGGCCCTGCACGTGGCCGGCGGCACCGCCGCGGTGTCCGACGAGGTCCTCGCCGAGGCGCGCCAGCTGGTCACCCCCGCCGACCCGTGCACCGACGCCGACCGCCTGGTCGACCTCGTCGGCGCCAGCTCGGTGAACACCCACCTGCAGGCGTTCCAGGCGATCGCCGACGCCAACGGCGGCAACCGCGCGTCGGGCACCCCCGGCTACGACGCCTCGGTCGACTACGTCGTCGAGCAGCTGACCGCCGCCGGGTACACCCCCGAGGTGCAGACCTTCGACTTCGACCTGTTCACCGAGGTGAGCCCCACCGAGGTGACCGTCGACGGCGTCCAGCTCACCGAGGAGCAGGCGCTGGTCATGGAGTACTCCGGCGCCGGGGACGTCACCGGCACCACCGAGCTGGTCGACGCCGACCTGGGCCCGGGCAACCCCGGCACCGGGGAGGCCAACGACGGCGACTCGGACTCGGGCTGTGAGCCCGAGGACTTCGACGGCTTCACCGAGGGCGCGATCGCGCTGATCCAGCGCGGCGGCTGCAACTTCGCCGTGAAGGCGCTGAACGCCGCCGAGGCCGGTGCGTCTGCGGTCCTCATCTTCAACCAGGGCCACGACGAGGAGAACAGCGTCGTGGTCGCCGGCACGCTCGGTGGCCCGGTCGACGAGGACCTCCCCGTCGTCGGCCTCGACACCGCCACCGGCCTCCTGCTCGCCGACGACCCGGCCCTCGAGGTCCGGATCGTCACCGACACGACCATCACCCCCGAGACCAGCGCCAACGTCATCGCGGACACCCCCACGGGCGACCCCGACGACGTCGTGATGGTCGGCGCGCACCTCGACAGCGTCGCCGAGGGCCCGGGCATCAACGACAACGGCAGCGGGTCCGCGGCGATCCTCGACGTGGCCCTCGCCATGGCCGACGCCGGCATCGAGCCCACCAACACCGTGCGCTTCGCGTGGTGGGGGGCCGAGGAGAACGGCCTGGTCGGGTCCAACGCCTACGTGTTCGGCGACGGCGCCGACCTCGAGGGGATCAGCGACGCCGAGTACGAGGCGATCAAGCTGTACCTGAACTTCGACATGGTCGGCTCGCCCAACTACGTCCGCTTCATCTACGACGGCGACGGCGACGCCTTCGAGCTCGAGGGACCCCCCGGCTCGGACGCCATCGAGGAGTCCTTCGAGGACTTCTTCGACAGCCGTGACCTGGCGAGCGCCCCGACGGAGTTCAGCGGCCGCTCGGACTACCAGGCGTTCATCAACGTCGGCATCCCCGCCGGCGGGCTGTTCACCGGCGCCGAGGGCGTCAAGACCGAGGAGGAGGCCGAGCTGTTCGGCGGCCAGGCCGGCGTCGCCTACGACCCCTGCTACCACGCGGTCTGCGACACGATCGAGAACCCCAGCCTCGAGGTCGTCGACGACATGGTCGACGCCATCGCGAGCGTGACGCTGCAGTACGCGACGAGCCTCGATGGCATCCCCGAGCGCCCGGCGCCGGAGGAGGGCGGGTTCGCCCAGGGCCAGCCGCTGCACGCGGCGGTCCGCCACGACGCCGCCCACGGCCACGCGCACGGGTACAACGACACCGCGGCCAGCTAGCCGCACCACCCCTCCACGGCCGGGCTCCACACGGGGCCCGGCCGTCCCTCGTCCACCCGGACGGGGTGGATCACCCAGGGGCGCACCGCGAGGCCCATCGGGGGCGGGGCTCCGGTTGACACCCCCGGGGGGCCCGCCTACTCTCTTGGGTCCGCGCCCGTGGACCGGGCGCATTCGTGTGTGACTGCCGGGGACGGCAGGACCGCCGTCCGAACTGAGCACCCACCACTTCCCCCGAAGCCGCAACCGGTGTCACCCGCACACCGGTGCAGCCGGTCTCACCCCCCGCTGCAGGCTGACCTCCGAGACCGCGCCGGCCCCGCCGGCCGCTGCGCCTCACCCCTCCGGATCATCAACGAAACGCCCGACCCCGTGCGTCGGGCCCGTCACGACACACGACGCCACCGCGCCGAGCACAAGAGGACGCACATGCCAACCATCCAGCAGCTGGTCCGGAAGGGCCGGCAGGCGAAGACGGACAAGGCCAAGACCCCTGCGCTGAAGGGCTCCCCCCAGCGCCGCGGGGTCTGCACCCGCGTGTACACGACGACCCCGAAGAAGCCGAACTCGGCGCTCCGGAAGGTCTGCCGCGTCCGCTTGAGCTCGGGCATCGAGGTCACCGCCTACATCCCCGGCGAGGGCCACAACCTGCAGGAGCACTCGATCGTGCTGGTCCGCGGTGGCCGTGTGAAGGACCTCCCCGGTGTCCGCTACAAGGTCGTCCGCGCGGCCCTCGACGCGAGCGGCGTGCGCGACCGCAAGCAGGCCCGCTCGAAGTACGGCGCGAAGAGGGAGGGCTAGGACATGCCTCGCAAGGGACCCGCTCCGAAGCGGAAGCTCGTCTTCGACCCGAAGTACAACGACGCCCAGGTCACCCAGCTGATCAACCGCGTCATGAGCGACGGCAAGCGCTCCATCGCGGAGAAGATCGTCTACGACGCGTTCGAGACGATCCGCGAGCGCACCGGCGCCGACCCCGTGCAGGTCTTCAAGCGCGCCATGGAGAACGTCCAGCCGGCGCTCGAGGTCAAGTCCCGCCGCGTCGGCGGTGCGACCTACCAGGTGCCGATCGAGGTCAAGGCCGGGCGCGGCACCACCCTGGCGCTCCGGTGGCTCGTCTCCTTCGCCCGCCAGCGGCGCGAGAAGAGCATGGCCGAGCGCCTCGCGAACGAGCTGCTCGACGCCTCCAACAACATCGGTGCCGCGGTCAAGCGCCGCGAGGACACCCACAAGATGGCCGAGGCCAACAAGGCCTTCGCCCACTACCGCTGGTAGCCGCCACCCCCCGCGCCAGCGGACGCTGACCCCCACGCACACCGACGAGGGAAACGACCTACCCCATGGCCAAGCGAACCCACCCCCTGGGCAAGACCCGCAACATCGGGATCATGGCCCACATCGACGCCGGCAAGACGACGACCACCGAGCGGATCCTGTTCTACACCGGGGTCAACTACAAGATCGGTGAGGTCCACGACGGCGGCGCCACGATGGACTGGATGGAGCAGGAGCAGGAGCGTGGCATCACGATCACGTCCGCTGCGACCACGACGTTCTGGTTCCGCACCGAAGACGGCAAGACGCCGACTGGTATCTATGGCGACACGCCAGACGAAGCCAAGTTCCGTTTCAACATAATTGATACGCCCGGACACGTTGACTTCACCATCGAAGTCGAGCGCTCCCTGGCTGTTCTGGACGGCGCGGTCTGCGTGCTGGACGCGAACGCCGGTGTTGAGCCGCAAACGGAAACCGTTTGGCGTCAG
>NZ_CAXQBR010000043.1 GCF_964222135.1 Euzebya sp. | reverse complement strand
GTATGCGGTGACTGGAGTTCAGACGTGTGTCTTCCGATCTCACCAGGCCGTCCACCCCGCAACCGCCATCGCCCCACGGGCGCATCGCGAACACCAGGCCGTCCACCCCGCAACCGCCATCGCCCCACGGGCGCATCGCGAACACACCAGGCCGTCCCCCCCTCGACCGCCATCGCCCCACGGGCGCATAGCGAACACCAGGCCGTCCACCCCTCGACCGCCATCGCCCCACGGGCGCACGGAGCACGCCGGTCCCACCGTCACACGGATGGCGGTAGCGTCCGGGCATGGAGCTGACCGAGCACGCGGCCGTCTTCGACCGGGCCGCGCCGACCTACGACCGGGTCGGTGTCGACTTCTTCGCCACCTTCGGTGCCCGGCTGGTCGCCCTCGCCGATCTGCGGGCGGGCGAGTCGGTGCTCGACGTCGGGTGCGGACGCGGCGCGGTGCTGGGCCCGGCGGCCGATGCCGTCGGCGCGGCCGGGCGGGCGGTGGGTGTCGACATGGCCCCGACCATGGTCTGGCTGACCGCCGCCGAGCTCGCGGATCACGCGCACGTCGAGGTCCGCCAGGGCGACGCCACCGCCCTGCCCGCTGACCTGGGCACCTTCGACGTGGTGCTGTCCAGCCTGGTCCTGTTCTTCACACCGGATCCGGCAGCGACGCTGCGCCACTGGGCCGACCACGTCGCCCCCGGCGGGCGCCTCGGCCTGACGACGTTCCTGGCGGACCCCGACGACGACTGGTTCCGCGACCTGGTCAGCTCGTGGCTGCCCGAGCAGCCGCCCGCCCCCGCGGACGGCCCCTCGTCCTTCGAACTCGTGCGCGACCCCGTGTGGCTGGACGACGCCCTCCGGGCCGCCGACCTGGGATCGATCACCGCCGAGACCCTCCGCCACCCCATCCGGTTCGCCGACGTCGACCAGTGGTGGCGCTGGGTGTGGTCCCACGGCGGCCGCGCGGCCCTGGAGGCCATCCCGGCCGACCGCCACGACGCGTTCAAGGCCGCCGCGGGCGAGGCGCTGGCCGACCGCCCCCTCCCCGACGGGACGCTCGGCAGCCACACCACCGTGCGCTTCACCGTCGCACGGCGCTGAGGGTGGCGCGGGGCGGTCGCCTCCGGGGCATCGTGGTCGCTCCTCGGGCGCGGGTACGGTCGCGGCGTGGACGGCGACCCCACGAGCCCGCCGCCTGCCGGTGACGCCGGCGGGGACCACGACGGGGGCCGGCGTCCGGGCCTGACCGGAGTGGTCGTGGTGCTCGGCGTGGTCGCCCTCGCCGCCCTGCTGGTCCGGTCGCCGGCGAGCATCGTGCCCGAGGCGCAGCTCACCGAGCCGCGGCCGGCCGACACGGCCGACACGCCTACCGCCCCTCGCGAGCCGAGCCCGTCACCCTCCCCCGATGCCACGCCGACGTCGGTCCCGCCGCTCCCCGTCGACGGCGAGTGGGTGGAGGTCCCGATCCGGCTGCCCGACGACGAGTTCGGTCCGTCGGTGCCCCCGGTGCTCGAGTGGGACGGCGAGCGCGTGGTGGCCCTCGGACGGACCAGCGCCGTCGCCTACGACCCCGCCGCGGCGGTGTGGCGTCCGCTCCCCGACCTCCCGATCGCCGGGGCGGAGGGCACGACGCGGCAGGGCGCAGTCGTCGACGGTCTGGTCGTCGTGCTCCAGCGACCGCTCGGCCCTGACACCGGCCTGTCCGGTGCGGCCGCGGCCCGCCTGGAGGGCGCCGCGTGGCAGACGATCCCCGACGTGCCGAGCGGGCCGCTGATCGGGACGACCGCGACGAGCCTGGTCGTCGCCCAGGACATCCAGTCCTTCGGGTACGCGGACCTGGTCCTGGTCGACGTCCGGACCGGCGTGCGCACCGACCTCGAGGCCCCGTTCGAGCTGCCCCACGGCGGCACCCTCCCGCTCGGTGACGGCTTCGTCCTCCTCGGCAGCCGGTACGCGGGCGGGAGCGGCACACCCGAGGACCCCTTCGACCTCGCGTTCGCCGCAGCGCGGTGGTCGCCCGCAGGCGCGACCGCGGCCGGCTGGACCGCCCTCCCCGCCCCTCCCCTCGCCGTCCGCGCGGCCGTCCACGTCCCCGGAGCCGATGGCGGTGAGGGGCGGGTCGTGGCCGTCGGCACGGGTCAGGACGGGGGGAGCCTCCGCCTGGCGGTGCTGGACCTCGACGCGCCCGACTGGGTCAGCGTCGCCGTCGACCTGCCGCCAGCGCTGGCCGGACGCCTCGACGGGATCAGCCCGGCGATCGCGTGGGACGGCGAGGACACGGTCTGGGTGCACGTCGGCTACGCGACCGCGGTCCAGCTGGCCCTGGACCTGCGGACCCTGGACCTGCGGGCCGCCGTCCCGGCCGACGCGCGCGTCGACGCGGACCTGGCCTGGACCGGTGAGGGGCTGGTGCTGCTCGGCGGGAGCGACGCGACCGGCGTGCCGCGCACGATCGACGTGTGGTCCCCGACGCCGGGCACGTCCAGCCCCGGCCCCGACCTCACCGCAGGCTCGTACACCGGCCCGCCCGCGCACCTCAACCGGGGTTCCGACCCCTCGGCACGTCCAGGTCGGTGACGGGATCCGAGGGCAGGTCCTTCAGCCCGAAGTAGGCCAGCGCGGTGATGTGGGCGGCGACCTCCTCCGCAGCGGGTTCGCGCTCGTTCGCCCACCACGACCCGACGTAGGCGACCATGCCCACGAGCCCCCCGGCGTAGAGCGGCGCGGTGGCGGGGTCGAGGCCGGTGCGGGTGAAGAAGCTGACCAGCACGCCGGTCGCTTTGTCCGCAACGTCGCTCAGCAGGCCCGCCATCCCCGGCCCGGCGACGGTCGCGGGCGAGTCGCGGGTGAGGACCCGGAAGCCCGCCGGGTCCTCCTCGATGTAGTGGAGGAACGCGAGTGCGGAGGCGTGGACCATCTGGCGGCCCCCCGCCTCGCCGTGGATGTAGGCGGTGATCTTGTCGAGCAGGCGCGTGGACTCGCGATCGACCACCACCGCGTAGATGCCCTCCTTGCCGCCGAAGTGCTCGTACACGACCGGCTTGGAGACCCCGGCGCGGGCGGCGATCTCCTCGACGCTGGCGCCGTCGTACCCCAGCTCGGCGAACACCGCCTTCGCGACGTCCACGAGCTGGTTGCGCCGTTCGCGGGCCGTCATGCGCGCCACGGGTCAGCTCCCCTCCCCACCGAGGACCTCCTCGAGGAAGGTGACCACGTCGGTGCGGGCGTCGATCAGCTTCGAGGTGGGAGTGCCGGCCCCGTGGCCGGCCCTGGTGTCGATGCGCGCGAGGATCGGCGCCGGTCCGGTCTGGGCGGCCTGCAGGGCGGCGGTGAACTTGAAGCTGTGGGCCGGCACGACCCGGTCGTCGCGGTCCGCGGTCGTGATCAGCGTGGCGGGGTACTCACCCGGACGGTCGAGCACCGCGTGGTACGGCGACATCGGCCTGATCCAGGCGAAGTCGTCGGGGTCGTCGGGATCCCCGTAGTCGCTGGTCCAGCCCCACCCGATCGTGAAGCGGTGGAAGCGGAGCAGGTCGAGGACGCCGACCTCGGGGACGCACGCGCCGAACGCGGAGGGGTCGCGGAGCATCGTCGCCGCCGCGGTCAGCCCGCCGTTGGACCCGCCGGTGATCGCGAGGTTCCCCGGCCGGCACCACCCGGCGTCGACCAGCCAGCGGGCGCAGGCGAGGGCGTCGTCGAAGGTGTGCGGCTTGTTCGCGAGCCGGCCGGCGTCGTGCCAGTCGCGGCCGTACTCGCCCCCTCCCCTGAAGCACCCGACCGCGACGACGCCACCGCGCTCGAGCCACACCGACCACCACAGCCTGAACTCGGGGGTGAGGGAGATGTCGAACCCGCCGTAGCCGTACAGCAGCGTGCGGTTGGACCCGTCGATCGGGGCGTCGCGGCGGTGGATGAGGAAGAGGGGGACGCGCGCGCCATCGGTCGAGTCGACGAAGGTCTGCTCGGTGACGACGTCGTCCAGGCGGATGGCGGGGGCTCGCACCTCGGTCAGGCGCACCGGGTCCGTGACGTCGAGGCGGGCGATCGACATCGACTGGGTGAACGACGAGAGGGACAGGTGGACCACCGTGTCCTCCTGGCGCCCGGTGATGCCGCCGACGCTGGCGGAGTCGGGCAGGTCGACGGTGGTCACGATCGAGCCGTCGACGGCGTGGACGGTCAGCTGGTGGACCGCGTCGACCATCCGCAGGGCGAGCAGCCGACCGCCCACGTAGCGGACGGCGAGGAGGGCGTGGTCGGTCGCGGGCAGGACCTCACGGCGGTCGGTCGGGTCGGCCGCGGAGATGGCCAGCAGCCGGCCGTTCGGCGCGCCGAGGTCGGTCTGGACGAACATCGTGTCGCCGTCGTTGCCGATGACGTCGTACTCCGCGTCGCCGGTGTCGAGCCACGGCGTGATCTCGACCGCGGCCGGGTCGTCGGTGCCGGTCAGGTCGCCGAGGTGGATGCGGTTGGTCGGTTGGGTCCCCTCCCACACCGTGACCACCAGCCAACGGCCGTCCTCGGTGATCGCCGGGCCGAAGCCCCAGGTGGGGTGGTCGGGGCGCGCGTGGACCAGCACGGGCTCGTCGGCGCCGAGGCGGTGGAAGCGCAGCTCGTGGTCGGTGTTCTTGCCATCGAGGGCGTGGCCCGGTGCGGGCGGGTCGTAGCCGCCGTAGAAGAACCCGCTCGCGTCCTCGGTCCAGGCCGCGCCGGAGACCTTCCCCCACTCGGCCACGTCGCCGGTGTCGGTGCCGGTCGCGACGTCGCGGACGCGCCAGGTGATCCAGTCCGACCCCCCGTCGGAGGTGCCGTAGGCCAGCAGGCGACCGTCGCGGGAGATCGACGTGGCCGCGAGGCTGACCGTGCCGTCGTCGCTGAGCTCGTGGGGGTCGAGGAGGACCCTCCCCTCCCCCGTGGGGTCGTCGGCGACGTGGAGGACGGCTTGCTCCTGCAGGCCGGAGTTGCGGGACTGGAACCAGCGGTCCCCGCGGCGCCACGGGAGGCTGACCTTCGGGTGGTCCCAGATCTCGGCGAGGCGCTCGCGGATGGCATCGCGGTGCGGTCGCTCGGCCAGCCAGGCCTCGGTGTGGGCGCCCTGGGCGGCGACCCACTCGGCCACGTCGTCGGCCGTCTGGTCCTCGAGCCAGCGGTACGGGTCCGCCACGTCGTGGCCGTGGAGGGTCTCGACCAGCTCGTCGCGACGCGTGGCCGGGTGGTCCATCAGGCGGCCACCTCGGCGATCCGGCTGACCGCGTCGATGACCTCGTCCCAGTCGTGGACCGCCGTGGTGCCCTCGAGGTGGGCGTTCCAGCGCCGGACGAACCGCAGGACGTGGCGGTCGGGGTGGTGGCGGACGAGATCGCGGAGGACGTGTGGGGAGTCGTCGAGGTACACGTCCGCCTCGACCCGCCACTTGTCGTGCTGGATGTGGACCTCGCGGACGGGGACCCGGTGGTCGCCGAGCCAGCTGAGGGTGTCGGGGATCGACCAGTCGGGCTTGGCGGTGATGATCACGAGGTCGTGGCCGGCAGCGTCGAGGCCGTGGAGGGCCTCGATCGCGCCGGGGAACGGGTCGAGGTGGCGGAACACCGAGCGGCCGTCCCCCAGGTCGCGAGCCCAGTCCCAGAAGGCCTCCATGTCGGGGAGGCCGGCCAGCTCGGGCAGGCAGTCCCAGCTGTGCACGTCGTCGGCGCACAGGTCCGTGCCGTGCTGGGCGTTGAAGTGGTGCGTCCAGCCCGCGTTGAAGTCCGCGATGACGCCGTCCATGTCGATCCCGAGCCGCAATCCCATCGCGTGAGACCGTAGCCGGCCGGTGCGACGGGGACCGTCCGCACTACCTCTTGAGGTCTAGTCAACCCGCCGTCTACGGTGCAGTGGTCGCGGCGTCACCGGGGGGCGGTTCACTCGCCGCGACCGTCAACCGACCGCTCCGCGCGGTCCGGTTCCGCCTGATCGCATAGGACCCGCGCATGTCTCTCCGCCGCCCGCTCGGCCTGCTGTCCCTGCTCGCCCTGATCGCAAGCCTGCTGGCGCTGGCGCCGGTGGTGCCGGCCGGTGCGCAGGCGACCGACCTGATCTTCAGCGAGTACGTGGAGGGATCATCCTTCAACAAGGCGATCGAGATCTACAACGGCACGGATGCTGCGGTCGATCTGGATGACGGCGGCTACGTGCTCGAGCTGTACAGCAACGGGGCGGCCACCCCCAGCCAGTCCACCGCCCTGGCCGGGACCGTGGCCGCCGGCGACGTCCTCGTGGGGGCGCACGCGTCCGCCGGCCCGTCGATCCTCGCCGTGGCCGACTTCACCAACAGCTCGGTCGTGAACTGGAACGGGGACGACGCGATCGTCCTGCGGGCGGGTGGGCAGGTGGTCGACTCCATCGGCCAGGTGGGCACCGACCCGGGCTCCCAGTGGGGTTCGGGCGACGCGTCCACGGCCGACAACACCCTCCGACGCATGGACGACGTCTGCGGCGGCGACACGGTGGCAGACGACGACTTCGACCCCGCAGACGAGTGGGACGGGTTCGCCCAGGACACGTTCGACGGCCTCGGCAGCCACGACGGGTGCAGCGGCCCGCAGGCGCCCGTGATCAACGAGTTCAGCGCGAGCACGACCGGCACGGACGTCGAGTTCCTGGAGCTCTTCGGCGAGCCGTCCACCGACTACTCGAACCTGACGATCCTCGAGATCGAGGGGGATGGGCCTGCCCCCGGCACGGTCGACAGCGCCGTCGCGATGGGCACGACGGATGAGGCGGGGTTCTTCCTCCGCACCCTGCGGGCGAACGAATTCGAGAACGGGACGATCACGCTGCTCCTGGTCGCGGGTTTCACAGGTGACGCATCCGATGACCTCGACAGCGACGACGACGGCGTGCTCGACGTGACCCCGTGGACGGGGATCGTGGACTCCGTCGCCGTCGATGACGGTGGATCCGGCGACGTCAGCTACTCCTCGGCGGTCCTCGAGGCGGAGTACGACGGCCTCCCGTTCGCACCGGGCGGCGCCTCCCGCATCCCGGACGGCGTCGACACCGACTCCGCGGAGGACTGGGTCCGCAACGACTTCGACCTCGCGGGCATCGAGGGCAACCCGGGCTCGCCGGTGCCCGGCGAGGCCTACAACACCCCTGGGGAGCCGAACGAGGTCGTCGAGGAGGACGGCGGCGGTGGCGAGGACCCGCTGGAGGGCACGCCCGCGCTCATCCACGAGGTCCAGGGGGACGGTGCCGACGCCGCGCTCTTCGGCGCCACCGTCGAGGTGTCCGGCATCGTGACCTCGCTGTTCGAGTCCGGCGACCAGCCCGACGGGTTCTTCGTCCAGGAGGAGGACGAGGACGCCGACACCGACCCGGACACCTCAGAGGGCATCTTCGTCTTCTGCCGCGGCTTCTGCCTGGCCGAGGTCGCCGTCGGCGACCAGGTGACGGTCGACGGCGTGGTCGATGAGTACTTCGGCATGACCCAGCTCGCGCCGGCGAGCGCCGCCGACATCATCATCGACTCGGTTGGCAACGCGCTGCCGACCGCGGTCGAGCTGACGCTCCCCGCAGGTGGCTCGACGACCGACGCGGCGACCTACGAAGCCGTCGAGGGGATGGTCGTCACCTACACCGACACCCTCGCGGTCTCCGAGACGTTCGAGTACGCGCGATACGGACAGATCGTCCTGGCCGACGAGTCCCGTCCGTACCAGTACACCCACATCGACCCGTCCCCCACGGCGGCCGAGTACGACGACTACCTCGAGGAGCTGGCGACCCAGCGGATCATCCTCGACGACGACAACAACACCCAGAACGACGCCGTCAACGGGCCGGAGTCCGACGAGCCCCTCCCCTACCCCTCCTCCTCCTGGCCCGATGGCGGGCTGTCGACGGAGGACTACTTCCGCGGTGGCGACACCATCACCGGCCTGACCGCGGTCATGCACTGGTCGTTCGCCGGCCAGTCGGGCACCGACGCCTGGCGGCTCCGTCCGATCGACGGCGAGGCGTACACCTTCGAGTCGACGAACCCGCGGACGGCCTCGCCGGCCGACACCGGCGGCACCCTCACCGTCGCGAGCTTCAACGTCCTCAACTACTTCCCGACACCGGACACCGGGGCGGCCGTCTGCGGACCTGACGACAACCAGGACTGCCGCGGCGCGAGCTCCGAGGCGGAGTTCGAGCGCCAGGAGGCCAAGATCGTCGCCGCCCTCGCGGCGATGGACGCCGACATCGTCGGCCTGATCGAGATCGAGAACGACGCGACGGCCGTCCAGGCGCTCGTGGACGCGCTGAACGCCGAGGTCGGTGCAGGCACCTACGCCCAGATCGACACCGGCGCGATCGGCACCGACGCGATCAAGGTCGGGTTCATCTACCAGCCCGCGACCGTCGAACCCGTCGGCGACTTCGACCTCCTCGACGCGTCCGACGACGCCCGGTTCGACGACGACCGCAACCGCCCGATGCTGACCCAGACGTTCCGGGAGGTCGCGACCGGGGAGGTGTTCACCGCGTCGGTGAACCACCTCAAGTCGAAGGGCTCGGGCTGCGGTGCGGGGGATGACGCCCCGGAGATCGGCGCGGGCAGCTGCAACGGCACCCGGACCGCGGCCGCAGAGGCGATCATCGACCACCTCGCCGGCGACCCCACCGGGTCTGGTGATCCCGACTTCCTCATCCTGGGCGACCTGAACTCCTACCGGATGGAGGACCCGATCGACGTCCTCGAGGGGGGTGGCTACGTCGACCTGCTGGAGGCACTGATCGGTGACGAGGCCTACAGCTACGAGTTCGACGGGCAGCTCGGGTACCTCGACTACGCGCTTGCGAACGACAGCCTGTTCGACCAGGTGACGGGCGTCGATGCCTGGCACATCAACGCCGACGAGCTGCCGCTGTTCGACTACAACGACACGGTGCTCGACCCCGGCGAGCAGAGCTTCGAGCGCGAGCCCGCCGCCCTGCCCCTGTACGAGTCCGACCCCTACCGCTCATCCGACCACGACCCGGTCATCGTCGGGTTGGACCTGGGTGGCGAGGTCCCGGCGCCCGTCGCGGACGCGGGAGGCCCGTACGAGGTGCGCGTGGGTGGCCGGACGGTCACGCTCGACGCCTCGGCCTCGACCGGTGAGGACCTCGAGTTCGCCTGGGACCTCGACGGCGACGGGGAGTTCGACGACGCCGACGGCCCGACCGCGACCTTCCGGGGCAACCGCCCGCCGCGCACCTACACCGTGTCGGTGCAGGTGACGGACGGCTCCGGCCAGACCGACACCGACTCGACGACCGTCCGGGTGTACACCCCGGGCCGAGGCAACGGCGGCAACCCCCCGGGGCAGGGAGGGCCGCCACACCGCGGCCGGTGATCCACGGCGTTCGTCGAAGCATCGTTCGCACCGATGGAGGGTCCGGTCCCCCGTGATGTGCATCGCGTCGGCAGCGGCGTGCGACGCCGTCGCCCACCCTGACCGCCCTGGACGTGCCACAACGACGAGCACGTGGCCCGCCGCACGGACACGGTCACGCTCCACCTCAGCCGTCAGGCCACACCGCCCACCAACGCACCGCACTCCAATCTCGGGGCTATGAGTGCGAAGTCCCGCACTGCCGCAGCACCCACCTGCTCGAGATCGACCACGTCCAGCCCTGGTCCGAGACCCATCGGACGATCCTCGACCAGCTCGCCTGGCTGTGCTCCACCCACCACCGGGAGAAGACCCGCCACGGCCACCGGCTGACCGGTCCGCCCGGACGGCGACGATGGCTCGACCCCAGCGGTCAGACGATCTCCGCCGACTCCCAGCCCACCCACCGCTGCGCGGCGCAGGAGGCGGCAGGATCGTCGGCGCCCGCCGCCCACCACCGACGGCGGACGCGGCTCCTCGCCGCCCACGGGTGGATCTCCGCGCTCCCGGCCACGCGGGCGGCCCCGATCCGTGATGCACACGAGTGGCTCGGGGTCCTGACCAGGCTGGACCAGCTGGTCAGGCGCTGCCTGCAACCTCGTCCAGCACCGCCTGCGCGGCCTCCAGCAGCCGGACGTGCTCGAGGCCGAACGCCGCGTCGCACTCGTGCGGTCGGCCCGACCGCACGCTCTCGGCCAGAGCGGCCAGGGCGGCGGGGAACGCGTCGTCCGCACCCTCCCCCTCGGGCATCGAGGACCCTCCTGCCGGCCCGTGGAGGTCCAGGCCGCGTCGGGACGCCGCAGGGCTCGACGTGTGGCTGAGGGTGACCCCTGAGGTCCCGCCGGACTGGTGGGTCAGGACCAGCCGGACGAGGTCCCCCCTCCCCCGCCGCGCGACGACGTCGACGACCGGGCCCATGATCGGGATGGCCAGCGACAGCACGTGGGGGCCCAGGTCCCACAGCGACCCGTGGCGCTGGCGCCAGGCCGACTCCCGGTACGGGCTGTCCTCGGCGTAGAGGTCGCCGAGCCACGCGGCGTCCAGCCCCTCCCAGTCGTCCCGCTCGCGGACGTCGGCCAGCCACGCAGCGGTCGCCGGCTCGAACCGCAGGGTGAGGAAGACCACGGACCGGACGCCGGCGCGCTCGACGGCGTCGACGATCGCCGACGCAGCCCCGGTGTCCAGCGCGATCGGCTTCTCGAGGAGCAGGTGGCACCCCGCCTCGGCGGCGGCGACCGCCAGCGGCGCCTGCACGTCCGGTGGCACGGCGAAGGCGACCGCCTCCACCTCGGCGAACATCGCCTCGGCGCTGGCGAAGGCCTCCACGCCGAAGGACTCCGCCAGGGCCTCCCGCTTGGCGGGCGTCCGACCCCACACCCCGACCAGCTCGTCGGACGTCGACCTCGCGATCCCCGCCGCGTGGACCGTCGTCGCCCAGTGCCCAGTGCCGATGACGCCGTATCGCATCCTCCGAGCCTATGCTCCGCCGATGGCCTACGACGAGGAGCTGGCGACCCGGATCCGCGAGCGGCTGGCGGGCGAACCGGACGTGACCGAGCAGCGGATGTTCGGCGGGCTGGCGTTCCTGCTCGGCGGCCACATGGCCGTCGCGGCGATCAACGCGGGCGGGATGATGGTCCGCGTCGGCCAGGACGCCGCCGACGCGCTGGTCGACGACGACGGTCAGGCCACGGTCGTGGAGATGCGCGGCCGGCCGATGCGCGGCTGGCTGGAGGTGGCCGCCGGGCAGGTCCAGACCGACGCGCAGCTCGCCGCCTGGGTGGACCGCGGCGTCGCGCTGGTCCGGTCCCTCCCCCCGAAGGCCTGACCCGGATCAGCCCAGTCGGCCCAGCCGGTGGAGCACGACGGACGCCGCGACGACCCCGGCGGTCTCGGTCCGCAGGATCGTCTGGCCGAGCGTGGCCGGGGTCAGGCCGGACGCCTCCACCTCCCGCAGCTCGAACCCGCCCTCCGGACCGATCGCGAGGGTGATCTCCGCCTCGTCGAGCACCTCCTCGACGGCCTCTGACAGCGGGACCCCACCGCCCTCGTACAGGACCGCCCCGACCGCACCGGCCACCGGCCACGCCGCGACCGGATCGATCTGGAGCAGCCGCGCCCTACGTGACTGCTGGGCCGCGGCGAGCGCCACGGCCCGCCAGCGCTCGGCGACCCGGTCGGCCTTCGCCCCCTCCACCTGCTTCACGGTGCGGGCGGTCACCACCGGCCGGAGGCGGTCGACGCCGACCTCGGTGAGCCGCTGGACGACCTCCTCGACCTTCCGGCCCTTGCCGAGCGCCTGGACGACGCAGACCCGCGGCTCGTCGGCGGGCACCTCGAACCGGTCGGTCACCTCGAGGGCCACGACGTCGCGGCCGACCCCGCGGGCCACCGCCTGGTACACCCAGCCGGTGTCGTCGGCCAGGCTGACCGGCTCTCCCTCGCGGATGCGCAGGACCGCGGCGAGGTGGTGGCCCTCACCGCCGGTCACGTCGACCGACGACGCGGCGCCGACGGGGGCGACGAAGACGTGCGGACCGGTGGTCGGCAGGCCGGGGCCACCGGACCCGATGCCTCCGGGGAGGGTGCGCACTAGCCCGCGAAGGCGTCCCGCAGCCGGCCGAAGAAGCCCTTGCCGCCGATCCCGTCGACGACGTCCTCGCCGCGCTTCTCCGCGAGCTGGCGCAGGACCTCGCGGTCCTCGTCGTCGAGGTTGCGGGGGGTCTCCACCCGGCAGTGCACGTGGAGGTCGCCGCGCTGGTGGCCGTCCATCCCGAGGCGCGGCATGCCCTCACGGCGCAGGGTGATGACGTCGCCGAACTGGGTGCCGGCCGGGACGGTGACCTCGGCCTCGCCGTACAGCGTCGGCAGCTTCAGCTTGGTCCCGAGCGCCGCCGGGATCATCCCGATCCGCAGCTCGCAGTGCAGCGCGTCGCCGTCGCGGGTGAACACCTCGTGGGGCCTGACGTTGACCCGCACGTACAGGTCGCCAGCCGGCCCGCCGTTGCGGCCCGCCTCGCCGCGGCCGGTGAGGCGCACGCGGCGCCCGTCGTCGATGCCGACGGGGATCGGGATCGTGAGGGTCTCGGTCGTCCGCTGCCGCCCGTCGCCGCGGCAATCGCGGCAGGGGTCGGTGATGGTCGTGCCGGTACCCTCGCACGTCGGGCAGGCCGACTGGGTCAGCATCTGGCCGAAGATGCCGTTGCGGACCCGCTGGACGACGCCCTGCCCGCCGCAGGTGCTGCAGGTCGTGGGACCGCTCGACCCGGCGGCGCCGCTGCCATCGCAGGTGGCGCAGGTCCGGTCGAGGGTGACCTCGACCTCCTTGTCGATCCCGCTGGCCGCCTCCTCGAGCGTGACGGTGACATCGACGATCGCGTCGCGGCCGGCGTTCGTCGGTCGGCCGCGCCGGCTGCCGCCCATCCCCCCGCCCATGCCCGCGCCGGGGCCGAAGAACGCGTTGATGAGGTCGCTGAGGTCGCCGAACCCGCCGAACGGGTCGCCGCCGCCCATCCCGCCGCCGGGACCGCGCGGGTCGCCGAACTGGTCGTAGTTGGCGCGCGCCTCGGGGTTCTTCAGCACCTCGTAGGCGGCCGTCAGCTCCTTGAAGGCCTCTTCGTCCCCGCCCTGGTCGGGGTGGAGCTCGCGGGCCTTCCGGCGGTAGGCCTTCTTGATGTCGACGTCGCTCGCGTCCTTCGCGACGCCGAGCACCTCGTAGAGATCACGCACGGTGGGCATTTCCGTCGATGGTGGGGGTGGAGGGGGCGCTTGGACCCTGGCGGCCGGTCATGCCGGCGATGGCCCGCTCGAGGGTCTCGGCGACCGCCCGGACCGCGCCGAGCGTGGCGGCGTAGTCCATGCGGCTGGGGCCGAGGACCCCGATCTGGCCGGCCGAGTCGCTCGGCGCGTCGTAGGAGGTGGCGACGATGGCGCACGCCTCGAGCTCCCGCAGCGGCAGCTCCGCCCCGATCCTGACCCCGGGGTCGGCATCCCGCAACGCGTCCTGGAGGACCTGGAGGACGACCACCTGCTCCTCGAGGGTCTCGTAGACCCGCTTCACCTCCTCCAAGCGGGCGAACTGGCCCGCGTCGGCGAGGGCCGCGGTGCCACCGACGAAGAGCCCTGCGGAGGAGCGGACGTCGGGGTCGTCGATGCCGGCCCGGACGGCCTCGGCGACGCCGTCGATCAGCTCGGCCAGCTCGCTCGGCGCACCGGCGGACAGCCCGCTGATCGCGTCGGGCGCCTCGAGCCCGCGCAGGCCGGCGGCGGCGCCGTTGATGGCGTGGCGGGCCCGTTGGACGTCCACGTCGCCGATGGGGTCGACCAGCTCGATCATCCGCTTGGTCACCCGGCCCGTGTCGTGGATCGCCACGGCCAGCACGGTCACCGGGCTCAGCCCGACGAGCTCGATGTGCTTCAACCGCGACCGGTCCAGGCGGGGAGCGGCGACCAGCCCGGCGAACCGCGTCAGCCGGGACAGGGCGCCGGTCGCCCGTCGCAGGAGGTCCTCGAGGTCGGCGGCGCCGCTCAGCAGATCGTCGAGGAGGGCGACCTGCTCGGCGGTCACGTCCGGGTCGGCGCTGACCTGCCCGCGCAGCGCATCGACGAAGTAGCGGTAGCCCCGGTCGGTCGGTATCCGCCCGGCGGAGGTGTGGGGGTGGGTGATGTACCCGGCGTCCTCGAGGGCCGCCATCTCGTTGCGGACGGTCGCGGCGGACACGCCCAGCCCGGCCTCCTCGACGACCCGACGCGACCCGACGGGCTCGCCGTCGCGGACGTACGCCCGCACGACGGCGAGCAGGACGGCGGACTTGCGCTCGTCCAGCTCGATCGACGGGACGGGATCGGGGTTCACGGCGGATCCAATCCTGCCACGGCCCGCAGCCCGTCCCCCGCGTAGGGATGCACTACGCAGCGCAACCTGACTGCGCAGCGCTCAACTCCGGGGCGGCCCCGCCGATCCGGTGACCAGTCACGACGAGCGGGGTCGAGAGGGCGAGGCGGACACCATGGACGATCAGCACCGGAGCCTGTGGTGGCTGCAGCGCTGGCGGGTCGCGGCGGTCGTCGCGGTGATCGGGCTCGCGGCGGTGACCGCGGACCTGGGGTTGTGGGTCGTGCTCGACCGGGCGGGCCTGGGCTCCTCCCCCGGCGGGATCATCCTGCGGGCCATCGCCGGCACCCTGGCCATGGCCTGGGCGCTGTGGGCGGTGCTGGTCCGGCCCTTCCAGCACCAGCTCGCGGCGGCCGAGCGGACACGGCGGGACCAGCAGGCGCAGCTCGTCGCCGACGCCCACGTCAGCGACCTCGACTCGTCCCTGTCCCGCGCGCTCGGGATGGCGGCGACCGAGGACGGGGTCCTCGAGGTCACCAGCCGCGCCCTGTCGATGATCACGCCGGACGAGCCGGCCGAGCTCCTGCTGGCCGACAACTCCCAGGCATCCCTGCGGGTGGCGACCGCCTCGGCAGCGGGTCCTGCGGGCTGCGAGGTCGGCGCGCCCGGCCACTGCGCCGCGGCCCGGCTCGGCCGGACCATGACGTTCACCGACGCAGAGGCCCTGGACGCCTGCCCGCACCTCCGCGGCCGCGGGCAGATCGCCGCGACGTGCGTCCCGGTGTCGGTCATGGGCCAGACGATCGGGGTGGTCCACACCACCCGCCCGGCCCGCACGCCGCTGGCCGGGACGCGCCACGCCGAGCTGGAGGTGCTCGTCCACCAGGTCGGCTCGCGCCTCGGGCTGCTGCGCGCGCTGGCGCACTCCGAGCTCCAGGCCGCAACCGACCAGCTGACGGGGCTCGCCAACCGGCGGACGTTCGAGTCGAGGGTGGAGCGCCTGACCGCGGCCGGCACGCCGTTCGTCGTGGCGCTCGGCGACCTCGACCGCTTCAAGCTGATCAACGACACCCACGGCCACGACGCCGGGGACCAGGCGCTGCGGGCGGCCGCGAAGGCGCTGTCGTCGGGGATCCGCGGCAACGACCTGGCCGCTCGCTACGGCGGGGAGGAGTTCGTCGTGCTCCTCGCCGACTGCTCGCTCGAGCAGGGCCTCGTGATCGTCGACCGGCTCCGCGAGGGCGTGAGCCTCACGACGTCGGGCGGCGCGATCCCGCAGGTCACGATCAGCTTCGGGCTGGCCCACTCGTCCATGGCGATCGACATCGAGGCGCTGATGCGCCTGGCCGACGTCGCGCTGTTCGACGCGAAGCGGGAGGGGCGGGACCGCGTCGTGGTCGCCCAGGGTCCGGTGGCCGAGGCCCCGCTCGCCGAGACCCCGCAGGCTGAGACGGCACCGGAGCCCGAGGCGGCACCTCGGGCTCCGGTGGTGGTTGGGGGCGTGGCGTGACGGGCCGAGCCGTCAGGCCACGCCGGATCTGGTGCGCCCGCGCCGCGCGACCGCGTCGACCAGGACGGCCAGCAGCAGCACGACGGCGGTGACGACGAACTTCGCGCCGGAGGACAGGCCGAGCAGGCCCATCCCGTTGTCGACGCCGACGATGACGAGGGACCCGAACAGCGCGGCGGACACCTTGCCGCGACCCCCGAAGAGGCTGACGCCGCCGATCACGACCGCGGCGATCACGTTCAACTCGATCTGCCCGCCGCCGGAGCCGGTGTCGACCGAGCGGAGGCGGGAGGCGAACACCAGCCCGCCCATGGCGGCCATGGCGCCGGAGATCATGAACGCGGCGATGCGGACGCGGTCGACGCTGATGCCGGCCCGCCGGGCGGCCTCGGGGTTGCCGCCGACGGCGTACACGTGGCGCCCGAAGCCGGTGCGCATCAACACGATGGTGAAGGCGACCAGCAGGACCAGCAGGATCACGGCGATCATGGGGACGCCGCGGGAGCGGTAGGCGAAGTACACCGCCGCGAGGCCACCGACGAGCAGCGCCGCCACCTTGATCACGATGATGCTGAGCGGCGTCGTCTCGAGGTCGGCCCGGCTGCGTCGTGCCCGCCTCGTGAGCTGGACCGCCGCGAACGCGGCGACCGAGGCGGCCACGAGGCCGTAGCTGAGCGCGGCCGGCAGGTAGCGGTTGGCGATCGAGATGACCGTGGCGTCCTGGATGACGATCGTGCCGCGGCCGCCGATGAGGATCAGGACCAGGCCGTTGTAGCCCACCAGGGCCGCCAACGTGACGATCAGCGATGGCAGGCCGAGCTTCGCGACGAACCAGCCGTGCACGAAGCCGGCGAACAGCCCGACGGCCAGCACCGCGAGGAACGTGGGCAGGAACGGCCACGCCTCCTCCCCGAGCAGCCGGGCGGCGACGACCATCGACACGCCGGAGAGGTAGCCGACGGACAGGTCGACCTCGGCGATCGCGAGGACGAACACCGCGCCGATGGCGATGACCACGAACGGGCTCGTCTGGACGATGAGGTTGACGAAGTTGATCGAGCTGAGGAACCGCTCGTTCAGCGACGTGAAGACAACGGTGATGACGAGGAGGCCGATGATGATCGGCAGGTTGCCGAGGTCGCCGGCCTTGACCCGCTGGAACCAGGCCCGCGCGTAGTCGCCGACCGTCGCGTCGCTGCGGTGGATCTCGCGCTCGCCGGCGGCCTCGGCGAGCTCCGACGCGGTCTCGTCCTGCGCCAGGTCGGCGGCCGCGGTGTCGTGCTCGGCGGCCGTCTGGTCGGTGACCTCGGTGGCGGCCTGCTGGGAGGGGTTGGAGGTCTCGCTCACGTCGACTCCGCCGTGGTCATGCCGGGGACCGCCTTCAGCTCGCCGGCGGTGATGGCCTGGACGATCTCCTGCTGGGTCGTGTCGCCCGCGTCGAAGGTCGCGACCATCTGGCCGAGGCGGAGCACCGCGATGCGGTCGGCCACCTCGGCCACGTCGTGCAGGTTGTGGGTGATCACGATCACGCCGAGGCCCTGGTGGCCGAGGCGCTTCACGAGCTCGAGGACCTGGCGGGTCTGGGCCACGCCGAGGGCCGCGGTGGGCTCGTCGAGGATGACGACCTTCGAGTTCCACATGACGGCCTTGGCCACGGCCACCGACTGCCGCTGGCCGCCGGACAGGCCGGCGACGCGCTGGCGGACGCTGCCGAGGGTGGTGACGGCGAGGCCGGCCATCGTGTCCTTGGCGGCCGACTCCATCGCCTCCTCGTCGAGGAGCCCGAGGCGGCCCCGACGCTCCCGGCCGAGGTACATGTTCTGCACCACGTCGAGGTTGTCGGCCAGCGCGAGGTCCTGGTACACGACCTCGATGCCGAGGTCGGCGGTGTCCCGCGGGCTGTGGATGTGGACCTGACGGCCCTCGAAGAACACCTCGCCGTCGTCGTAGGGGTGGATCCCGGCGATGCCCTTGATGAGGGTGGACTTGCCGGCGCCGTTGTCGCCGACGAGGGCGACGACCTCACCCGCGTGCAGGGTGAAGTCGACGCCGCTCAGGGCCTGCACGGCCCCGAAGCGCTTGGACACGCCTCGGAGCTCGAGCAGGGGGGTCTCAGGAGAGGCCATGGATGGGATCAGGCGTTCTCCGTGCACCAGTCGGTCTCGGCGACCGGGCCGGTGCAGATCTCCTCCACGGTGCGGAAGCCGTCGGCGACGACGGTGTCCATGATGTTGTCGGCGGTGACCGCGGTCGGCTCGAGCAGGACCGAGGGGACCTCGCCGGCGCCGGAGTCGACGCTCGCGTTGGTCTCGGCCTCCTCGCCGTTGCGCAGGGCGACGGCCAGCTCGGCGGCCGCGGTGGCCTCCTGGGGGATGGCCTTGTAGACGGTCATGCACTGGTAGCCCTGCACGATGTTCTGCAGGCCCTCGACGGTGGCGTCCTGGCCGGTGACCGGGATGCCGGCGGCGTCGTTGGTGAGCAGCACCTGGACGACCGCGTTGCCGAGACCGTCGTTGGCCGCGAGGACCGCGTCGATCTCACCACCGGCGGCGGTGTACATCTGCTCGAAGATCTGCAGCGCCTGCTGGTTGTCCCACTCCGGGACCGACTGGTCGTCGACCTCGGTCCAGTCACCGGAGTCGAAGAGCGGGTTGATCACGCCGTCGTAGCCGTTCTTGAACAGCGTGGCGTTGTTGTCCGTCGGAGAGCCGTTCAGCACGGCGACGGCCGGGTTCTCGATGCCCTGGTCCTCCACGCACTGGACCAGCGTCTCGCCCTGCAGGCGGCCGACGGCCTCGTTGTCGAAGCTGACGTAGTAGTCGGCCGTGGAGTCGAGGGTCAGGCGGTCGTAGTCGATGACGGCGACGCCGGCGTCGCGGGCCATCTGGTGGATCGCGGCGCCGCTGCCGGAGTCGAGGTTGGTCATCACGATGACGCTCGCGCCGTTGGTGATGGCCTGCTCGGCCTGCTGCTGCTGGGCGACGGCGTCACCCTCGGCGTTCTGGATCTGGTAGTCGTCGGGGGACAGCCCGAGCTCCTCGAACGCGGCCTCGAACGCCGGGCGGTCGTCGGACTCCCACCGCGACGACGACGCGCTGTCCGGCAGCAGGACCGCGATCAGGCCCTCACCGCTGGCCTCCCCGCCGTCAGCCGCCTCGGTGTCCTCGGGCTCCTCCGCCGGCTCCTCCTCGGTCGCGGCGGGCTCCTCCTCGGCCGGCTCCTCCTCGGTGGCGGCCGTGTCCTCCGCGGCGCCCGCGGCCTCGGTCTCCTCGTCCGACCCCCCGTCGTCGCTCGCACAGGCCGTGGCGGCGAGCGCCAGGGCTGCGAGCAGCACGATGAGACGCGTCAGCACGTTCTTCCTCATGGCAGGTGTCTCCTGTCGCCTGCGTCGGCGACGATCGGCTCCGAAGCCCTGGTCGGGGTCGTGCGACTCCGCGCCCACCACGTCCGCGGCGGTCCAGGACCGGACGGCTATCGGCTCCGCCCTACGACGGGAGTCGTATCGCTGTGGACCAGCTGACGTCAAGGGCATTTCGGCGATTCCTCGGCCGTTCTGGCCGGTATTGTCGTCTTGTTTATACCGATTTACGTCCGAAATCGTGGGGTGCCCACGTCGGTCCGGCACCGGGGAGGCCCGACAGCTCGTGGGCTCGGACGAGGGCGCCGAGGATCGCCGCGCGGGAGCCGAGCGTCCCCCGGCGGACCTCGACGGCTGAGGACATCCCGGGCTGGCCGTAGCGGTCGACGGACTCGCGGACGCCGTCGACCAGGGGCTCGAGCGCATCACCGAGGTCACCGCACACGATCACCGCGTCCGGGTTGAGGTTGGTGCACAGGTCGACCAGGACCCGCCCGATCGTGCGGCCCGCGTCGGCCAGGACGCGGGTGGCGCCGGGGTCGCCCTGGATCGCGAGCGCGACCAGGTCGTCGCGGCCGAGCGGCCGCGCGTGCGCGGGCTGCAGGGCGGCGACCAGCCGGGGCACGCTGACCAGCGTCTCCAGGCACCCGCGCCCCCCGCAGCGGCACACGCGCCCCCCGTCCTCGACGGTGACGTGGCCGATCTCCCCGGCCGTGCCGCGGGCCCCGCGGTAGAGCCGGCCGTCGAGCACCAGCCCTGCGCCGATGCCGGTGCCCACCTTGACCGAGACGAAGTCGCCCACCCCTCGGCCCGCGCCGAACTGCAGCTCCCCCAGGGCGGCCAGGTTCGCGTCGTTCTCCACCGCGACGGGCATCTCGATGCGCGCGGCCATCTGCTCTCCGTGTGCGGCGGTCTGCCAGCCGGGCAGCATGACCGCCGAGCCGATCGTGCCGCTGATCACGTCGAGTGGGCCCGGGATGCCCATGACCACGCCGCGGATCGGCACGCCCCGGTCGGCGGCGCGCCGGAGCACCGCGAGCACCATGTCGGCGGCCGCGTCGATCGCGCTGTCCGCGGCGGTCGCGATGTCGAGGTCGGTGAGCATCTGCTCCTCGAACGTCGCGGCCTGCTGGTCGGCGTAGGCGACCCGCAGCCGGTCGTGGTCGAAGTCGACGCCGACGACCCAGCCGTGCCCGGCGGTCAGGCCCAGCTGGACCGCGGGGCGGCCGCGCCCTCGGCTCCCCTCCGGTCGCGCGCCGGCGCGCTCCTCGACGAGCCCCTCGTCGATCAGCTCGGCGACCAGGGTCGAGACCGTCGTCTTGCTCAGCCCGGTCGTGCGCGACAGATCCGGGCGCGTGGTCGGTCCCTGCGACAAGCGCTCGACGATCATCTCGCGGTTGCGCGCCCGGAGCGCGCCCAGCGCTCCACCTCGGCCCTGGCTCACCGGCGGGACGCTAGTCCTGACACCGGGTTACGTGCAAGAGCTCGGACGAATTCAGCGGGTCGGGCAGGTGTCAGGCCAGCTCGCGGATCACGGCGCCGGCCAGGGCCATGCCGTCCGCGGTGAGTGCCAGCCGGTGCTGGTCGGCCGTGACCAGTCCCCGGTCCACGACCCGCCGGAGGGCGTCCCCGTCGAGGGGGTCCACGTCCGCCCGCTCGACGCCCTCGACCAGCCGCAGGCCCATCATCAACCGCTCCAGGCGGCGTCCGCCGGCGTCCACGTGCTCCTCGCCGCCGAGGGGCTCGACTCCCCCGGCGACCAGGCGGGCGTACCGCTCGGGGTCGCGGACCAGCCACCAGCGCCGGTCGCCCCACGACCCGTGCGCGCCCGACCCGAACGCCAGCCAGTCGCCCCCGCGCCAGTACATCAGGTTGTGGTGTGACTCGCGGCCGGGGACCGCCCAGTTGCTGACCTCGTAGCGGCGCAGCCCGGCAGCCGTCAGGCGCTGCTCGGCGGCCCCCATCCGGGCGGCCTGCACGTCCTCGTCGGGCTCGAGGGTCGGGGTCGCGCGCACCCTGGCCGCGTAGGGCGTGTTCGGCTCCACGGTCAGCGCGTAGGCGGAGACGTGGGTGACGCCGAGGTCGATGACCGCATCGAGGGATCGCTGCCAGGACGCGTCGGTCTCACCGGGCGTCCCGTAGATCAGGTCCAGGCTGAGCTGACCGATCCCGGCCTGACGCAGCCGGCCGACGGCGGTCGGAACCGACTCGGGGTCGTGCCAGCGCCCCAGCGTCGACAGCACCTGGCTGTCGAAGGACTGCGCGCCCAGGCTGATGCGGGTGACGCCGGCGGCGGCGAGCGCCTCGGCCATCGCCCGGGTCACCGTCTCCGGGTTCGCCTCGACGGTCCACTCCGCGTCCTCGGTGAACGGGAACGACCGGCGGAGGGCGGTCAGGATCCGGGCGAGGTCGTCAGCGGGGAGGTACGTCGGGGTCCCTCCCCCCACGAACACCGACGAGAACGGTGCCCACTCCCCCGCCGTCCGCTCGATGTGGGTGCGGAGCGCCGTGACGTAGGCGGGGATCGCCTCGTCCCGGTCGGCGAAGGTGGTGAAGTCGCAGTAGTCGCAGCGGCGGAGGCAGAAGGGGATGTGGACGTAGATGCCCTGCCCCCGCCGGCCCGCGGCGGCGTCCGGCATGGCCACCGCGTCAGTCGCCGATGGAGAGCGCGGCGACGAAGGCCTCCTGCGGGATCTCGACCGTGCCGACGCTCTTCATCTTCTTCTTGCCCTCCTTCTGCTTCTCGAGCAGCTTGCGCTTCCGGCTGACGTCACCGCCGTAGCACTTGGCGAGCACGTCCTTGCGGCGGGCCTTGACCGTCTCGCGGCTGATGATCTTCGCGCCGATGGCCGCCTGGATTGGCACGTCGAACATCTGGCGCGGGATCAGCTCCTTCAGCTTGGTCACCATCGCCTTGCCGTACTCGTACGCCTTGTCGCGGTGGACGATCGAGCTGAACGCGTCGACCGCCTCGCCGTTCAGCAGGACGTCGACCTTGACGAGGTTCGCCGCCTGGGAGTCGGCTGCCTCGTAGTCGAGCGAGGCGTACCCGCGGGTGGAGGACTTCAGCCGGTCGAAGAAGTCGAAGACGATCTCGGCGAGCGGCAGGTTGTAGCGCAGCTCGACGCGCTCCTCGGTCAGGTAGTCCATCTTCAGCATGGTCCCGCGGCGCTTCTCGCACAGCTGCATGACCGGGCCGACGTAGTCCGCCGGCGTGTAGATCATCGCGTCGACGGTCGGCTCGAAGATCGTCTCGATCTGGTTGGGGTCCGGCAGGTCGGCGGGGTTCGACACGCGGCGCTCGCTGCCGTCCTGCATGACGACGCGGTAGGCGACGTTCGGCGCGGTGGTGACCAGCGGGATGTTGAACTCGCGGTCGAGCCGCTCGGAGATGATCTCCATGTGCAGCAGGCCGAGGAAGCCCGCGCGGAAGCCGAAGCCGAGGGCCACCGACGTCTCGGGCTCGAAGGTGAAGCTGGCGTCGTTCAGGCGCAGCCGGTCGAGCGCGTCGCGCAGGTCGGGGAAGTCCGCCGAGTCGACGGGGTAGAGGCCGCTGAAGACCATCGGCGTGGGTTCGCGGTAGCCGGGGAGGGGTGAGGGCGCACCGGCCTTGCCCCCGAGGGTGATCGTGTCACCGACCTTCGCCTCGCCGACGCCCTTGATCGCCGCGGTGAGGTAGCCGACCTCGCCGGGTCCGAGCTCGTCGATCGGCTTCGCCTCGGGTGAGGTGACCCCCAGCTCGTCGATCTCCCCCTCGAACCCGGTGGCCATCATCTTGATGGGGTCCTTGGGGCGGAGCCGGCCGTCGACGACCCTCGCGTAGACGATCGTGCCGCGGTAGCTGTCGAAGATCGAGTCGAAGATCAGGGCGCGGGTCGGCGCCTCCGGGTCGCCGGCGGGGGGCGGCACCAGCTCGACGATGCGGTCGAGGACCTCGGGGACGCCCTGCCCCGTCTTCGCGCTGACCTTGAGGATGTCCTCCGGCTCCCCCCCGATCAGTGCGCAGATCTCCTCGGCCACCGCCTCGGGGCGGGCGGCGGGCAGGTCGATCTTGTTGAGGACCGGGATGACCTCGAGCCCCGCTTCGATCGCCAGGTAGAGGTTCGCGATCGTCTGCGCCTCCATGCCCTGGGCGGCGTCGACGAGCAGCACCGCGCCCTCGCAGGCGTTCATCGCCCGCGAGACCTCGTAGGAGAAGTCGACGTGGCCGGGGGTGTCGATGAGGTTGAGGAGGTACTCGCCCTCGCGGTGCGCGTAGGGCATCCGGACGGCCTGGGCCTTGATGGTGATCCCGCGCTCGCGCTCGATGTCCATCTTGTCGAGGTACTGGTCCCGCATCGAGCGCGCGTCGACGAGCTCGGTCACCTGCAGCATGCGGTCCGCCAACGTCGACTTGCCGTGGTCGACGTGGGCGATGATCGCGAAGTTGCGGATGCGCTCGATCGGGTAGGTCATGTGGCCATCGAGGGTAGCCGCGGCCGCTCTGGCGGGGCCGGTCGGGCGGTGACACGCCTGCGGGCCGCTGGTACCCTCATCGGTCCCTGCCGAGTGAGCGGCGGTCCTGTCGCGCCCCCACTCCCGCCCTCTCGTACGAGGAAAGCTCTCCACCCATGGCCAACATCAAGAGCCAGATCAAGCGCAACCGCCAGAACGAGGCCGCTCGCCAGCGCAACAAGGCGAAGCGGACCTCGCTCAAGACCGCGATCAAGCGGTTCGAGGCGACCGTCGAGTCCGGTGACGCCGCCGCGGCCGGCGAGGCGTACCGCGAGGTCGCCCGCCGCCTGGACAAGGCCGCGTCCGCCGGCGTGATCCACCAGAACAAGGCTGCGAACAAGAAGTCGCGCCTGGCCGCGCGGATCCCCTCCGCGTAGCGCCGCACAGCCAGCCTCCGGACGGCCCCCCGCCACGCCGCGGGTGGCCGTCCGCCGTCTGCGCGTGGGGCGACGCCGCCCCGGGGTGGTCCAGTACGGTGCGCGGCGATGACCGACCTCGCCGACCTGCTGCGCCTGCTCGACATCGAGACGATCGACGTCGACCTCTACCGGGGGCAGTGCTCCACCGCGGCGCGGGACCGGGTGTACGGCGGCCAGGTCGCCGGGCAGGCCCTGGTGGCGGCCGGCCGCACCGTGGCCGACGACCGGTTCGTCCACTCGCTGCACGCCTACTTCATGCGGCCCGGGGACCCGAGGATCCCGATCGTCTACGACGTGGACCGCCTGCGGGACGGCCGGTCGTTCACGACCCGGCGGGTCCGCGCCCGGCAGCGCGGCACGGCCATCTTCACGCTTGAGGCGTCCTTCCACGTCATCGAACCCGACGGCCTGCGGCACCAGCCGGTGGCGCCGGACCCCCCGGACCCCGAGGGGCTCCCGACGCTCGTGAGCGAGGTGGGGGCCGACCCCGACGGGATGGGCGAGATCACCGCCCTCGACTTCCGCATCGCCCCGCGGTCGGCGGACCCCGAGGCGCCGACGCGCTACTGGTTCAGGGCCAGCGGGGAGGTCGACGGCGGACCGCTGGTCCACGCGGCGATCATCACCTACGCGTCGGACCACACCCTCCTCGGCAACATCCTGACGCGCCACGGCCGGTGGTTCGGCGACGCCGACCTGATGATGGCGTCGCTGGACCACGCGATGTGGTTCCACCAGCCGATGCCGGACAGCACCCGGTGGATGCTGTACGAGACGACGTCGCCCGCCGCCGGCGGATCCCGGGGCCTGGGCCTGGGCCGCATCTACGACCAGCGGGGCACACTGCTGGTGACCACCGCGCAGGAGGGACTGGCCCGGGTCATCTGACCGCCTGCGGGTAGGGTGCGCGGGGTGAACGGGGGACGTCCACCACCTCGGCCGGACAGGCCGACCCACCACGACGTGGTGACCGTCGCTGCGGCCGTCGTGGTGGCCGTGCTGCTCGCCGGGGTGCTGGTGCCGGCACCTGCGCGCGGACAGGAGGCGGTCGAGGAGGCACTCGCACTCGGCGGTCCTGGGGTCATGCACGCCCAGGTCCTCGAGCGGATCCGCGCCGCGACCGGGGTGGAGCCCCAGGTGCTCGGCGGCGGAGATCGCCACGCCACGGCGATCGCGGTGTCGCAGCGGATCCACCCCGACGGAGCGGAGGTCGTCGTGCTGGCGACGAGCCGCGATCCCGCCGACGCCCTCGCCGCCGGGCCGCTCCTGGCCCGGCCCGGCACGGCGCTGCTGCTCGTGGACCGCGACGCGGTGCCCGCGTCGACGGCGGAGGAGCTCGAGCGGCTCGCGCCGGACCGGGTGGTGGTCCTCGGCGGGTCCGCGGCGGTCAGCCCCGACGTCGTCGCCCGAGCCCGCGCCCTGACCGGCGTCGCGCCCGAGCGCATCGCCGGGGAGGACCGCTACGCGACGGCCGCCGCCGTCTCGGCTGCGACCCTGCCCGACGGGGCCGAGACGGTGGTCGTGGCGTCCGGGGAGGGATGGGCCGACGCCCTCGCGGCCATGCCGGTCGTGGACGCGGAGGACGCGGGTCTCGTGTTGACGCGCGGCGGTGACGTGCCGACGGCGACCGTCGACGAGCTGCGTCGCCTGGCGCCCGACCGCGTCGTCGTGCTGGGCGGGACGGCCGCGGTGTCCGCTCCGGTCGCGGACCACGTGGCCGCGCTGACCGGCGCCGAGGTGCAGCGGATCGCGGGCGACGACCGGTTCGAGACCGCCGCGGCGATCGACGCCCACGCGCGTCCCGGTGGCAGCCGGGTCGCGTACGCGGTCACGGGGTCTGACTGGGTCGATGCGCTCGCGGCCGGACCGGCGGTCGCCGCCGAGGACGCCCGCCTGCTGGGCGTGGACACGACCCTGCGGTGGCCCGCGCCCGACCTCGGTCCCGCGATCGCCGCGGCGCGGTCCCGCGCCGGTCACGTCAGCATCGCGGTCCGGGGCACCGCCGGGAGCGAGGCCGGCCACCAGCCCCAGCGCCCCGTCGCGGCGGCGAGCACCCTCAAGGTGATGTTCCTGGTCGCGTACCTGCGCCAGCCCGCGGTCGCCGAGCGGGACCTGACCGCGGACGACCTCGGGCTGCTCGAGCCGATGATCACCCGCTCGGAGAACGCACCCGCCACGACGATCGCGAACCGGCTCGGATCCGGCCCGCTCGACGGACTGGCAGCCGAGGTGGGCATGCAGGACTTCGCCTACACCCGGCCGTGGGGCAACACCCGCACCTCCGCCCGCGACCAGGTCCGGCTCATGGCGGCGCTGCCCGACGTTCTGCCGGAGCGGCACCGCGCGTACGCCCTCGACCTGCTGACCCGGATCGTCCCCGAGCAGCGCTGGGGCATCGGCACCCTCGACCTGCCGGGGTGGGTGGTCCGGTTCAAGGGCGGCTGGGGGTCGGGCACCGGGTCGGTCGACCACCAGTCGGTCCGCCTCGAGCACGCCTCCGGCGCGGTGGTCAGCGTGGCGGTGACCACGACCTCGAGCCCGTCGCACGCCTACGCCACCGAGACCCTCGAGCTCGTCTTCCGCGAGGTGCTGGCCACCCTCCCCTGAGGTGGTGGCGGGAGAGGGACGGGGTCGGTCCCGTGGGGAGCGGGCAGGGTGGGCGTCGTGCCGACCGCAGACCCCGCTCCTGCCGACCCCTCCCCCGCCCCGGCGACCGATCCCGCCCCCGCCGCCACGGCCCGGGGGTCCGGGGCGCTCGTCCGAGATCGTCGCTTCGGCTCCTACGTCGTCGGCCAGTGGCTGTCGAACACCGGCAACTGGTTCCACAACGTGGCCGCGGGGATCGTGGTGTTCGAGCTGACCGGGTCGAACACCCTGGTGGGGGTCGTCGGAGGTCTGCAGTTCGTGTTCATGCTCGTGCTGGCACCCTACGCCGGCAGCCTGGGCGACCGGGTCGACCGTCGCCGGCTGCTGCTCGGCGGGCAGGTGATCGGGCTCGTCGGGGCCGTCGGGTTGGCGGTGGTGGCGCTCACCGTCGGCCTCGATCGGGCGGGCGGGGTGTGGCCGGTGGTGGCGGCGACGGCGGTGATCGGGATCGGCTACGCGGTGTCGGTGCCGACGATCCAGGCCTACGTGCCCTCCCTGGTCCCGAGCGTCGACCTGCCGCAGGCGATCGCGCTGAACTCGGTGACCTTCAACCTCGCCCGCGCGATCGGGCCGGCGGCCGCCGGTGCCCTGGTGGCGGGGGTCGGCGCCGGGTGGTCCTTCGGCGTGAACGCCCTCAGCTTCGCGATCTTCACCGCCGTGCTGGTGGTGCTCGGGCGCGTGCCGCCACCCGCCGCGCCCGCCGACGACCAGGGCTCGGGTGGCCGGGCCGGTGGCGACCAGGACGCCTCCGCCCTGGCGGGCCTCCGGCTGGCGCGGCAGGACCGGGTCGTGCTGACGGTCCTCCTCGGGACGGTGGCGGTCGGGTTCGCCTCGGACCCGGTCAACACGCTCGCGCCGGCCCTCGCCGCGCGGCTGGGCGAGGGCGACTGGCTGGTCGGCGCGATCGGCTCGGCGTTCGGGGGCGGCGCCACGCTGAGCGCGGTGTTCAACAAGCGGCTGCGCGAGGCGATCGGCAGCCGCCCGACCGCCATCCTCGGCCTGGTCGGCGTCGGGGCGGGCATGGCCGCCGGCGGGGCCGCCCCGACCGTCCCGCTGCTGCTCGTCGCCATGGCGGTGGCCGGCGCCGGGTTCATCCAGGCCGTCTCGCAGTTGAACACCGCCTTGCAGCTCCACGTCGACGACCGGGTCCGGGGACGCGTGATGGCGCTGTGGAGCGTGGCGTTCCTCGGCGTCCGCCCGGTCGCGGCGGGGCTCGACGGCGTGGTCGCCGACGCGGCCGGCGTCCCGGTGGCGATGGCGCTCGCCGGCAGCGTCGCCGGCGTGGGCGCGGCCGGGTTGTGGGTGACGCGGAGCCGGTCGACCCGCGCGGGGGCTTAGCGAAGGATCTCCCGGTCGGGGTCGGGCACGGGCAGCCGCTCGGTGGAGGCGACGCCCAGGACCGCGCGCTCCACGGCCAGCGCGGGGTCGAGGTCGCCGGACTTGATCTCGAGGTCGCAGGCCGCGAGGTGCTGGACCGCAGCTGTCAGCTCGCCCGGCCCGAACCGGGACCGCGCGGACTGCAGGCGGGCGACCTGCGGGCGGGAGAGGCTGAGGCCGACCGCCTTGCCGTCGAGTCCCGCCGCGACCGCGATGAGCTGGCGCATCTTGTAGGTCAGCGCCCCGAGGACCATGACGGGGTGGTCGCCGGCCTCGAGGCAGCCCCGGAGCAGCCGCAGCGCCTCGGCCGGCTCGCGGGCGCACATCGCGTCCGCCACGGCGAAGGCACCGCGGGAGCCGTGCCCCACGACGACCTGCTCGACGTCCTCCCGGCTGACCGTCGTGCCCTTCTCGGTTGCGGCGCTGGCCTGGGCGACCTTCTCGGCGATCCCGTTGACCGTCAGGCCCGAGGCGTCGAGGACCGCATCGACGGCGTCGTCGGTCGGCACCCGCTGGTGGCGTCGGAACTCGTCGATGACGAGGCGCCGCCAGGCCTTGTCCTCCCACTCCTTCGGCGGGGCGGTGTCGATCCGACCGCCGGCGGCCTTGATCGCCTTCGCGAGGCCGAGGATCGGCTTGGTGCCGCTGGACAGGAGCACGATCGTCGCCTCCGCCGTCGCGCCCTCGACCTCGCGCTGCAGCGCCCGCGCCGCCACCTTGGGGAGCAGCTGGGCATCGCGGACGACGTAGGCGCGGGGGATCGCGAACAGCGAGGCGGTCCGCAGGTCCGGCAGGTTGTCCTCCCCGAGGTCGCTGCCCCGCACCTCGGTGATGTCGAGCTCGCCCCCCGCCTCCTCCCGCAGCTCGTCGAGCAGCTGGTCGGCGGCCCGCCGGACCAGCAGGTGCTCGGGGCCGGTGAAGAGGTACGCGGGGGGGCGGGCCATCGGTGCGGGAGTCTACGCAGGGGGTGGGACGTCGCCGTCCCCGCACCTCGCCAACGGTCGGCTAACGACGGGGACGGCGCGCCCCCGTGCGGACGTCGGGTGGGGCTAGCGTCCTCCCCATGCCACGCGCACCCCGATCCCTCGCCCTGCTCGTCGCGGCAGTCCTCGCCGTCACCCTCACCCCGTCGGCCGCCTCGGCCGACGACCAGGCCGTGATCGACACCGCCATCGCGATCAGCCAGCAGCGCTTCGGCGACCACGCGTTCGCGGGCACCACGATCCCGCGGGCGGCGTGGGGGGTGCTGGCGCGCACGGGCGTCTTCGCCGACTCCCTGTCCGGATCCGGGCTGACCGGCGCCGGACCGCTGCTGTTCACCGCCCCCGACGCGATGGATGCCGCCTCGCTGGACGAGCTGGACCGGGTCCTCCCCCCGGGGGACCGGGTGTTCCTGCTCGGCGGCCCGAGCGCCCTGTCGGCGGAGGTCGAGGCCGCGGTCGAGGCAGCCGGGTTCGTCCCCGTGCGGCTGGCGGGACCGTCCAGGATCGAGACGTCCCTCGCGATCGCCCAGCAGGTGTCCGAGATCGGCGGGTCCGGCAGGGTCGGGCTCGCCAGGGCCGATGGCCCCGCGGACAACCCCACCGCGGCGTGGGCGGACTCGGTGACCGCAGGGACGTGGTCGGCGGACCAGGCGGTGCCGGTCATCCTGAACCCGACATCCGGTCTGCACCCGGCGGTCGAGCAGTACCTCCGCGAGCGGGCGCCGGAGACGACCTACCTGTTCGGTGGCGAGGCGGCGCTCGGCCCCGACGTGGAGAGCGGCGCCGCTGCCGCCGGGACCGCACCGGTCCGGATCCAGGGCACCAACCGCTACGCCACGGCGGTCGCGATCGCCACGCAGCTGTGGGGTGGATCGGCGTCGGGCGACCGCCTGATCACGTCGGGGAACGCCGTGGACGGGTGGGCCTACGGCCTCGCCGCCGCAGGCCTCGGGGCCCAGCTGAACCGACCGCTCCTGCTGGTCGAGACCGACCGCCTGCCCACGGAGACCGACGAGGCCCTCTGCGACGGCGGCACCAGAGCCGACTCGATGGTCATCGGCGGACCGGACGTCGTCAGCCAGGCGGTCCGGGACGCGCTGGCCGCGCCCTGCTGACCACGACTCCGGGTCGTACATGATCTCCCGGACCTCCTGGGCGCACCGGCACCCGTCGGCGATCCTGGCGGCCCAGTCGAGCGCCTCCTGACGCGAGTCGACCTCGATGATCGAGAAGCCGCCGATGACGGTCTTGGTCTCGGGGAACGGGCTCTCGGCGACCGACCCGTCGGGTGCCACGACGCTCGCCCGCTGGCGCTCGAGGCCGCCGCCGAAGATCCACACGCCGGCCGCCTTCGCCTCCCTGACCACCGCGTGCGACGCCTCGGCGACCGCGGGCCAGTCCTCGTCGGCTATGTGGTCCATCGAGCCGTCGTCGAAGGAGATCAGGTACCGCGCCATCTCGTCGCTCCTCGTCCAGCGGCCCCGGTGGCCGCGTCCCCCGGGTGGACGTCACCACGGTCCGGACATCATCGCGCGCAGGCCACCACCCCATGCAAGCATCGTGCTTGCATCGGTCGTACCCTGTGTGCATGGCCGTTCTTCACGTCCGCGATGTGCCAGACGAGACCATGGCCGCTTTGAAGCAGAAGTCGGCTCGGGCCGGACAGTCCGTGCAGGCCTTCGTACGCCAGCTCCTCGATCGGGAGGCCGCGATCATGTCCCCCGAGGAGGTCGCGGAGCGAGCCCGGCAGATCGCGTCACGATCCGCGGTGACCAGGCAGGACGTCCTTGACGCGATCGACGCGGCTCGAAGACGCGAGACCTGATGATCGTCGTGGACACCGCGGCCCTCATCGAGTACTTCACGAGCGCCGCTGACGATGCCATGCGGTTGAGAGACCGGATCACCGGCGTCCCCTTGGCCGCTCCGCATGGACTCGACCTCGAGGTCATCTCCGGACTCCGGGGTCTGGTGCTGGGCGGGAAGGTCTCGCCGGAGGACGGTCGTCGGGCGCTGCTCCTGATGGAGCAGCTGGACCTCCGCCGCTACGACATCGCCCCGCTGACCGACCGCATCTGGCAGCTGCGCGACAACATGTGGCCCTACGACGCAGCCTTCGTCGCGTTGGCCGAGGTCCTCGACGTGCCTCTTGTGACGGTGGACGCGAAGTTCGCTCGGACGCCGGGTCTACGGTGCCAGGTCGAGGTGGTCGCCTGACACGCGACTCGACCACGCATGGGGTCCCATCTGACGCGACCACGACGACGTGTCGGGCTGCTCGTGCCGAGCCATCCTGCGCACCGACGTCGCGGACCAGGAGGCACTAGGGCCAAGGGTCCGCAGACGTGGTGACATCACGGCCGCAGGATGATGACCACGTCACCGTCCTCATCGGTACGCCGCAGATCGATCCCGGCCAGGTCGGCGAGCACGTCCGGGTGGGGGTGGCCGAAGTCGTTGTCCGCGCCGACGCTGATGACCGCCACCTCGGGGGTGGTCGCGGCCAGGAAGCCCTGCGCGTTGGTGGCACCCCCGTGGTGGGGCACCTTGAGGACGTCCACGTCAACCAGCGGGTCGTCGATCAGGAGGGACTGCGGAACCACCTCGGCGTCACCGGTGAGCAGCGCGCTCCGCCCACCCGGCACGTCGACCCGGAGCACCAGGCTGTTGTCGTTCGGGTCCTCGCCGAGGCCGGTCTGGGGCGGGGACAGCACCCGGATCGCGGTCGTCCCGTGCTGCCACGACCCGCCGGCGGCGACCGTCGTCACCCGCGTGCCGGCGGACCGGGCCGCTGCCAGCAGGTCCGCGGCCGCCTCGCCGCGCGGGCCGATGATGACGGTCCCGACGTCGACGGCGCGCAGCACCGCCGGGAGGCCCGTGACGTGGTCGGCGTCGGAGTGGCTCGCCACGACCGCGGCGAGCCGGGTGATCCCGCGGTCCGCGAGGCGGTCCGCCGCCGCAGCGGGATCGGGCCCGCCGTCCACGAGGACCCACCCGCCGCTCGGGTCGCCGAGGAGGATCGCGTCCCCCTGGCCCACGTCGAGGGCGATGAGGACCGGCGACGCGGGCGCGCCGGTGGACGTGGGTCCGCGACCGACGAGCATCGCGGCGACCACCGCCACGACGACGGGGCCGACGACGCGGACGCGGTGCGGCAGGCGACGCCACGCCAGGATCGCGAGCAGCCCCGCCGCCGCGAGCGCGCCGATGACCTCCACCGCCTGGCGGACGGCCGGGTCGGCGAACCAGCGAGCGCTCGCCAGCACGAGCCACAGCGCCGGCCGCGCCACGGCCGCCACCACGCCGGCCGCCTCGACGTCGATCACCGCGACGACCGCCGCCACGGCACCGACGAGGCTCGCGGCGCCCGCGGCGGGGACCGCGAGGACGTTGGCCGGGATGCTCGCCGCGTGGACCCCGTCCCCGCCGACCAGCAGGACCGGGGCGACGGCCACCTGGGCGGCGACGGTCGCGCTCGCGAGCGCCGCGACCGGCCGTGGCAGCCACGTCGGACGTCGGGCCGCCAGCGCAGGCGCGATCAGCACGACACCGGCCGTCGCGGACATCGACAGCACGAACCCCAGCCGCCTGGCGAGCATCGGATCGACCAGCAGCACCACCGCACCGGCGGTGCACAGCAGGTGCCCGGTGGACCGGACGCGGCCGACGAGGAGCGCGGCGAGGACCAGCGTGGCCATCGCGCTGGCACGGACGACGCTCGGCTCGACGCGCACGAGCACGGCGAACCACCACACCGCACCCAGGGCGAGCCACCAGCCACCCCGACGACCGACGCCGACGAGGCCCGCGAAGCCGAGGACCCCGGCGACGACGAGCGCGACGTTCGATCCGGAGACCGCCACCAGGTGGCTGAGCCCGGCGTCGCGGACCTGGTCCGCCGTCGCCTCCGGCAGGTCCTCGACGTCGCCGGTCACCAGGCCCGCGAGCAGCGCCGCGGGGGCTCGTCCCAGGTGCGTGCCGGCGGCGGCGCCGGTCCGGACCCGCAGCCAGGTGGTGGCCGCCCGCCATCCCGGCGGGTCAGCGATCGGCTCGGTCCGGACGGGGTCGATCTGCACGACCGCGCCGAGTCCCTCGAACCACCCCGCCGCCGCGCCCTCGATCGGCGTGGCGAGCCCCCGGACGCGGAGGTGGGCGTCGAACGGCGCCCGGACGTCAGCCGGCAACCGGAGGACCACCCGCTCGCGGGTCCGCCGCGGTGCCGAGGCCGCCGAGGTGCACCCGGGCCCCTGCTCCGGCGCTGCGGCACATCTCGTGGAGGGGGTCGGGGTCCGCGCGTCGGCGGGCACCTCGACGGCGCTGAGCCGCGCGAGGACCCACCGGCCACCGGTCCGGGTGGTCCGCGGGTCGTCGACCGCGGTGAGGTCGACCGAGACTGCGAGCCCACCCCCCGTCGCCGTCACCCGCTCGTCGACCGCCCGTGCGAGGACGCCCTCCGCCACGGCGACGGTCCGGACGCTCGCCCCGCGCGCGGCGGTCGCCGCGACGGCGAGGACCACGGCGACGAGCAGCGGACGTCCGCGGCGGCCGATCGCGGCGAGGGCGGCTCCCGCCACCGCGGCCACCCCCGCCACGAGTCCGATCGGCGCGACGAGGGGGATGGCCGCGCCGACGAGCGCACCGACCCACGCGCAGGCGAGCACGAGCGCGGCGGTGGTGGTCGTCACCGCGTCCCCGTCACACCGAGACCAGCGGCTCGAGCTCGGCGAACCGCCCGGGGCCGATGCCCGGCACCTCGAGGAGCTGGGTCACGTCCAGGTACCCGCCGATCGCCTCGCGGTGCTCGACGATCCGCTGGGCCATGACCGGTCCGACCCCCGGCAGCGCCTCCAGCTGGGCCGTGGTCGCGGTGTTGAGGTCCAGCGGGCCGGGGGGGTCGCCCGCAGCGGAGGGCGGAGGCGGGGCGCTCGGGGGCGGGTCCTCCCCGGCAGCGGGCACGTGGACCTGCTCGCCGTCCTCGAGCGGACGGGCGAGGTTCAGCGCCCCGGTCACCGCGTCGGGGGTGGGGCCGCCGGCGGCCGTGACCGCGTCGGCGACCCGGGACCCGGCCGGCAGCGTGAGGACCCCGGGCCGTGCGACGGCGCCGGCGACGTGGCCGACGACATCACCGGCGGGGGTCGCAGGACCGGGAGGGGGCCCGCGCGGGGCGTCCGGGGTCACCTCGAGCGGGCCGGGGCGCTCCTCGACGGTCGAGGCGACCGGTGGCGCGGGAGCGGCGGACTCATTGGTCCACCACACGACCCCGCTGAGGGCGGCGGCGCCGGCGAGCAGGATGAGCAGAGCCAGCGCCTCCGCCGGCGCGATGCCGACCGGTTCCAGGGACTCGCGCAGCCGCGCCAGGTGGGAGCGCACACGCGGAGGATGCCGTCGCTGACGTGGCCGCCGCGGCGCATGTCACCGACCCTGGGGATAACCCGGCCCGACGGCCGCTCCACCCCTCCCCACCGGTTCACCACCCACACGGATGGAATCGACACGCTCACGGGACGGCACGGGATGGAATCGACATCCCCGTGGCCGGTCACTGCGTCTCGGTGTGGCGCAACGCGGGAACTGCGGCTCACCGTGGTCCATGTGGTCGCTGACGGTGTCGAATCCATCCAACGGCCGGCGACGACGGTGTCGAATCCATCCACGGGCCGGCCACCACGGTGTCGAATCCATCCACGGGGTGGCGCCCAGCCCGGCCCTCCCGCGACCGCTCCGCGTGCCCTGGGCTACCCCGCGGCGAGGCGGGCAGCTTGGCCGACCCAGTCGTCGCGGCGGATCCTGCCGGGGAGCTGCGGGAGCCGCTTCTGGAGCGCGTCGACGTCGTCGTCGCTCAACCCGGCCAGCTGCGCGAACGTCGTGATGCCCTGCGCGTTGAGTGCCCGCTCGATCGCCGGGCCGATGCCCGCGATCTGCTTCAGGTCGTCAGCCGGCCCGTCGGGAGCGGTCGTGAACGGGCCGTGCGGGGGTGTCGGCAGTGCGTCGCCGGCGTCCGGCGCACGGTCAGCTGCCACGCGTCCGGCGTCCGCGGCGATCCCGCCCTCCACGGCCTCCGCCGACGCGGCCGTCGGCAGCTCCGCGGTGTCGACCTCCTCCACGGCCTCGGACCCGGGCGCCTCGTCCGCCCGCACCGCCGAGGCCGCCGCGCCGGTGGCACCCACCGGGGCCGTACCGGCGGACGGGGTGGGCCGCACCGGCGTGGCGACGCTGCCGGCGCTGACCGGCGCGGGGTCCATGAACGGCTCGGCCGGCGGCAGCGGCGGCGTCTCGTGCCGGCGCTGCCAGGCGACGACACCGCCCGCGGCGGCCAGCAGGAACAACAGCAGCTTGAGGGCGCGCGATCGCATCACCGCAGACCGTACAACTACAGTCGCCCCGATGGACTCACGAACCCTGTGGGCGTCCGCCCAGCCGACGGCGCAGGCCTGCCTCGGCCACCCCTTCGTCCGCGGCATCGCCGACGGCTCGCTCGCCCGGCCCGCCTTCACCCACTACGTCGCACAGGACGCGTTCTTCCTCGAGGCCTTCGCGCGGGCGTACGCGCTCGGCCTGGCCCGCTCCCCGGACGGCGACGTGCTGCGGCGCTTCAAGGCCCTGCTCGACGGCGCGGTCGACGAGCTCGACCTCCACGCCGGCTACGCCGAGCGCTGGGACGTCGACCTCACCCCCTCCCCCACCGCGGCGACCCGCGCCTACACCGACTTCCTGCTGCGCACCGCGGCCCTGGAGCCGCTCGGGAACGTCCTCGCCGCGATGACGCCGTGCATGCGGCTGTACGCCTGGCTGGGGCAGCAGCTCGCCGAGGACGCCGACCCGTCCTCGGACTACATCGACTGGGTCCGCACCTACGCCGCCGACGACTTCGAGGTTCTCGCGGCGACCGTCGAGCAGCTCCTCGACGACCTGGGCGGGCACCCGGCCACGCTGACCGACCGCTACCAGACCGCGATGGAGCTCGAGCTCGCGTTCTTCGACTCCGCCCACGCCAGCGCAGCTGAGGGGGCCACGGACCGGTGAGCACCTCGAGCGCGCTGATCACCGCCCACCCCGACGCCTGGCGGGCCGCGACCACGTCGCCGTTCCTCGACGGCATCGCCGACGGCAGCCTCCCGGCGGACGCCTTCGACCGCTGGCTCGAGCAGGACCACCGCTTCGTCGAGACCCTCGTCCGCGCATGGGGCCGGCTCCTCGGGTCGGCGCCCCGGCGGGACATGGGGCTCCTCGTGGGAGGGATGCGGGCCTTCGTAGACGAGCTGGCCTGGTTCGAGGACATCGCGGCGGTGCGTGGTCTCGACCTCGACGGTCCGGAGCTGCCCGCCACCGCCGCCTACGACGAGGTCCTCATGGACCTCGCGGGACGTGCGTACCCGGTGGCGATCACCGCGATGTGGGCGGTGGAGGCGGCGTACCTCGCCGCGTGGCAGCGGGCGCTGCCCGGCGCGGAGGCCTACGCCGAGTACGTGACGCACTGGGCGAACGACGCGTTCGCCGCGTTCGTGACCGATCTCGGGCGGGTCGTCGACCGCGAGCTGCCCGACGGCCCGACGTCGGCGGCGACCGACGCGTTCCTGGTCGTGGCACGCCACGAGGCGGCCTTCTGGGCGATGACCCTCGGCTGAGTCCGCCCCATCAGCCACACCGTGACGGGGTCGGGGAAAGGATCCGCGCGAGGTACGGCGACAGGAACACCCCGTCGGGGTCCGATCGCTCGCGCTCGGCCGCGAAGTCCGCGAACCGCGGGTACAGGCCCTGCAGGTCGTCGGCCGCGAGCGTGTGCACCTTCCCCCAGTGCGGCCGACCGCCGTGTGACCGGAAGATCGCCTCGGCCCGGCGGAAGTACCGGGTGTAGGGCATGCCGCGGAACGCGTGGATGGCCACGTACATCCGGTGCGACCCCTCCGGCCCCCAGGCCGGTGAGAGCCACGCGGTCCGGTCCGCGGCGACCGCCCGCACCTCGACCGGCAGGGCGACGGGCAGCCGCTCGGCGGTGATCAGCGCGTCGAGCGCCTCGAGGACGGGGACGAGGGCGTCGGCGGGCAGGGAGTACTCCATCTCCTGGAACCGCACCCACCGGGTCGACGCGAACGCCGCGTGGCTCGGCAGCCGCGACTGGACGTCGGCGATGCCGCGGGCGAGAAGCCGGCTGACCGCGGCGGACGCGCCCGGGAAGGTCCGCGCGACCTGCCCCGCGGCCCAGATCGCGGCGTTCTCGAGCACCACGTCGTTGATCCGCTGCATCGCGCTGGTCGGCAGGGCGGGCTCGTCGGTCGCGTCGGCCAGCTTCAGCTGGGTCCAGCGGGTGTGCGGCAGCCAGTAGAACTCGGCGTGGCGGTGGTCGCGCAGGTGGTGGTCGAGGTCGGTCAGCACGTCGTCCAGCAGGACCCGCGACACGTGCGTGGCCAGCCGGTAGGCGGGGACGACGGCGAGGCGGACGCGGGTGACCACGCCGAGGGTCCCGAGGGCGAGGCGGGCGGCCTCGAGCGCCGGCCCGCCGGCCCCCTCGTCGGTCCCCGTCCCGTCGATCCAGCTGATCTCGCCGCGGGCGTCGACCAGCTCGACGCCGACCAGGTCGGCGTGCATCGGCCCGAACGCGAGTCCTGTGCCGTGCGTCCCGGTGGCGAGTGCCCCGGCGATGGTCTGGTGGTCGATGTCGCCGGCGTTGCGCAGGGCCAGCCCGTGGTCGGCGAGGCGCGCGTTCAGCTGGCGGATGGTCGTGCCGGCGCTCGCGGTCACCGTGCGGCCGTCCGGCGCCGGCTCGACGAGGGTGGGCATGTCGGCGAGGGTGGCCATGACGTCGTCGCTCGCGGCGATCGGCGAGAAGGAGTGGCCGCTGGCCGCGACCCGCAGGGTGCGTCCGGCCAGGCCGCGGACGAGGTCGGCGACCTCGCCGGCGTCGCGGGGGCGAGCGATCCGCTGCGGGGTCGCCCGGACCGACCCCGACCAGTTTCGCCAGCGCGGGGGGTGAGCCATGCGGCCCGATGCTAGAGGCGTCGCCCGCACACCCACCGGTCGCTCAGCCGCCGGCGACCTCGGCGTAGCGGCGGTCGATGGCGGCGAAGGCCTCCTCCAGGGTGGCGTCGCCGGCGATCCACCGCGTCATCTCGAGCCAGAACGACCCCGGTCGGGAGCTGGCACCGACATCGCCCGGCATCAGGTCGGACCCGTCGAAGCGGAACACGTCGGCCTCGCCGAGGATCCGCGCGGCCTCGCGAGCGGAGTCGGTCGGGTACGCGGTGGGATCGACGTCGGCGAGCGGCGACAGGAAGCCGCCGCGGGCCCACCCCTCCCCCGCCTCGCGGGTCGTGATGAAGTCCATGAAGGCACGCGATGCGGGCGTGTCGGTGTAGCGGGCGGCGAGGTCGGCGGCGCCGAGCACCGGCGTGCCGTGGTCGGGGTCGATCGGCGGCAGGACGAACACGCCGTAGTCGGTGCCGAAGGTGGCGTCGGGGTCGGCCTCGGCGATGAACCCCTCGATGAACGTCGCCTGCCGGTGCAGCACGCACCGCGCATCGGACCCGCCGAGGATCCCCGCGACCGACTGGCCGAAGTCGGTCCGGGCGATGGCCTCACGGCCCCCGGCGACGTAGCCGTCGGTCGTCCAGATCGGCACCATGTGCTGCTCGACCGCATCGAGGACCTCCGGGGAGGCGAAGGCGAGCTCGCCGGCGACCCACGCGTCGTAGCGCTCGGGTCCGAGTGCGCGCAGGACCACGTCCTCCACCCAGTCGGTCGCCGGCCAGCCGGTGGCCTCGCCGGACTCGATGCCGATGCACCACGGCGCGTGGCGGCCGTCCTCGGCGATCTGCTCGGTCAGGGCGAGGAGGTCATCCCAGGTGGAGGGGACCTCGTAGCCCGCGGACTCGAAGACCGGCAGGTCGTACCAGACCAGGCTCTTGATGCTGACCCGGACCGGGAACGCGTAGGGCACGCCGTCGACCGTGGTGAGGTCGACGACCTCCGCGACGAGGTCGACGCGCGCATCCTGCTCTCGAGCGGGGGTGGGACGGTCCAGCGGCTGGACGACGCCCTGGGCGATGAAGTCCCGGAGGAGGCCGGGCTGGGGGTGGAGGATGATGTCCGGCGGCGTCCCCGAGGCGATCCGGGCCCGGGCGAGCTGGCCGAAGTCGTTCGACCCCTCCTCGGTGACCGTCACGTTCGGGTGCCGGGCTTCGAAGGCCTCGGTCACCGCCTCCAGCGCCTGGACGTCGGCCTCCGCCGTGAACGCGTGGAGGATCGTGATCTCGCCCGAGAGCGCCTGCCCACCGTCCTGGCCGGTGCCCCGCGCGCCGTCGCCGTCCGCCGCCCCGCTGCAGGCCGCGGCGAGCACGGCGATCACCAGCCATGGCAGCACGGTGGTTGCGTGCGTCGACGACCTCATGTGCGTGCGGTTCCCCTCCCTCGCGGCTCCACCAGCCTGACACGCGCAGGCGCCGGCGCCGCCGGGGTGGGGCGTCAGCGGTCGGCCAGGCGCTCCACCGCGGACATCCGGTCCTCCGACGAGGTGACCACCAGCCCGAGCGCCCGCAGGATCGCCGCCCCTTCGGGCAGCGACACCCGGGCACCGGTCGTGGTCGTCCGCTCCGGGTGCAGGTCGTAGCCGACCGCGCCGGTCAGATCGGCCTCGGAGAGGTCGGTGCCCGACAGCCTCGTCCCCGTCAGGTCGGCGTGGCGGAGGTCCGCGCCGCGGAGGGCGCTGCCCTCGAGATCGGCCTCGACCAGCGCGCAGCCGTACAGGACGATCCCGTCGAGGGCGAGGCCGTGGGCGTCGACGTGGTCCATGCGGCAGTCGACGAACGCGGGCGGGTCCGCCAGCCCGAACTGCGGCCAGTCGAGGACGGTCAGGTCCACGCCGAGCAGGTCGCACCCCACGAACGTGCAGTCGGTCAGCCGGGTGTCGTGGAACCGCGCGTTGCGCAGGTTGGCGGCCTCGAACGCGCAGCCCTCGAAGGTCAGGCGGGTGAGATCGGCGCCTTCGAGCGCCGCACCGGGGAAGCGGCAGCTGACGTAGGCGGTCGCGCCCGCGACCAGCTCGTCGACCTCCGCCCCGTGGACCTCAGCCACGGCGGCGGGTCCTGGGGAGTGGAGCTGAGGGGAATCGAACCCCTGACCTCTTCAATGCCATTGAAGCGCTCTACCAACTGAGCTACAGCCCCGGGCAGGCGGTGGAGTGTAGCAGCCACCGCGACGGTGGCTAGCGGGCCTCGACCGCCTCATCGACCTCGGTCCGGACCGCGTCGCTCCACAGCCGCTCGAGGCCGTAGACCTCCCGCTGGACCGCGGTGAAGGCGTGGATGACGAAGTCGCCGTAGTCGAGCACGATCCACCCGGCCTCGGGCGATCCCTCGCGGCCGATCGGACGGCGGCCGTGGGTGGTGCGCAGCTGGTGCTCGGCCTCTTCGACCGCGGCCTTCAGCTGGCGGGCGTTGGCCGTGGACAGCAGCAGGAAGAAGTCGGTGATGCCGAGCAGCGGGCCCACCTCGAGGACCACCACGTCGGTCGCCTTCTTCGCGCTGACCGCTGACGCCCCCGTCATGACCTGCTGGCGGATCTGCGCGAGGTCCATCTCAGCGGTCGTGCTGCCTGCGGTGGGAGTGGTGTCCGTGGGAGCTGGCAAGTCGCCTCGTCGGGGATCGGTGGCTAGAGACCAGCCGGGGCGCTCGAGCCGCGGCCGATGAAGTCGCCGCCCACCACCACGGTGAGGTCCACGACGCTCTGTGGCTGGCGGCTGACCCGGATCGTACCGACGCCGAGCGCGGACTGCACCTGCCGCGCGGCGTCCAGGAGCTCGGGGGTCTCGTCGTAGATCAGGATCTGGGTCTCGAGGAAGTCGAAGCTGCGGGCGTTCTCGGTGCGCACGATCCGCAGCCCCATCCCCTGCAGCCGCTCGTCGACCTGCTGCCCGATCCCCGGGGTGCCGACGCCGTTCAGCACCTGCAGCGACAGCGGTCCGGTCGCACCCGCCGCGGGGACCGCGCCGGGGAGCTCGGCGTCGACGAGGGCCGCCACCTCCTCGGTGAGCAGCTGGAAGCTGGCGCCGAGGCCCTGGTCCGCCGAGCCGAGGGGTTCGACGGGGAGCAGCTGGTAGGTCATCCGCCCGTCCACCGCGGCCCGCGCGGCGGTGCCGATCACGTCGCTGAGCACGGTCCGGTCGAGGTCGGCGCGGTGCGGGTCGAGCGCGTCAGCCACCGCGGCCGGGTCGGCGTCGGCCACCGCCCGCAGCATGGCGTCGAGCGCCCGCTGCTGGCGGGGGAAGGTGTCGAGCTCGCTCTCGCCCCGCTCGGCGAAGGCCCAGAAGGCGGCGAGCCTGACCCCGTTCAGGAACTGCGGGCCGGGCTCGAAGGCGACCGTGCCGGATCCGTCAGCGGCGCGGGCGACCAGCCGCTCGGGGACGTCGACCTCCGCCCCGCCGATCCGCTGGAGGAGGGTGCCGAGCGCGGGCTGGTCGAGGGCCACCGACCCGGCGATCTCGATGCCGATCGCGTTCGAGAGCGTCGCGGCGGTCAGCGCGTGCCCGCCGTACTGGTGGGCCAGGCCGACCCGGTCCATGCCCACGCCGGGGATCTCGACGAGGGTGGTGGAGGGGACGAACGTGGCGTTGGCGGATCCGTCCTCGCCGGCGGCGAGCAGCGTCAGGCCGATGGCCGGACCACCTGGCTCGGCGGTGCGGACCCAGGCGATCACCTGCTGCGGCACCGGTCCGGCGGGGGTCACCTGGCCGTCCGCGGGGGCCTCGGCGGTCTCGTCCCCGCCGGTCAGGAGCAGGACGGCCCACACGACCAGGCCGATGGCCACCGCCAGGGCCAGGACCAGTCCGGTCCGCCGGGCCCGTCGCAGCCACCTGGTCCGCCGGCGTGTGCGGCGGCTGCGGGCGAGGTGGGCGCTGCGGCGACCGGCGGCACGACGGTGCCGGGGGCGGTCGGTGGTGGGGGGCGGTGGAGCCGGCGGGTCGAGGAGGTCCATCAGCTCACCCCGACGTCGGCCGCGGCCAGGCCCTGCCCGTGGGTGCCGTACAGCCCGTGCTTGCGGGCGAACTCCTCGACCTCGCGCGGGATGAGGTAGCGGACCGGTCGTCCCGCCTCGAAGCGGGCGCGGACGTCGCTCGAGCTGATCGCCAGCGCGGGGACGTCGAGCAGGGTGACCTGGCGGGTGAGGTCGTGCTCCTCCAGGGCGGCCAGGTCGTATCCGGGCCGGGTCGCCGCGACGAAGGAGGCCAGGTCGACCGCCTCACCGGCGTCCTTCCAGGTCAGGATGTTGAGGATCGCATCGGCACCGGTGATGAAGAACAGCTCGGTGTCGGTCAGGCTCGCGCGGAGGGACCGGAGGGTCTCGACGGTGTAGGTCGGCCCGCCCCGGTCGATCTCGATCCGGCTGACGCTGAAGAACGGGTTCGCGGCGGTGGCGAGCACGGTCATCAGGTAGCGGTGCTCACCGGCGGAGACCGCACGCCCCCCGCTCTTCTGCCACGGCGCGCCGGCGGGGACGAACACGACCTCGTCCAGCCCGACGTCCACGCGCGCCTGCTCGGCGGTCACCAGGTGCCCCATGTGGATGGGATCGAAGGTGCCGCCCATGATGCCGAGCCGGCGAGCCATGACGGCCAAGTGTAACTACAACCTCATGAGCATCACAGGGCCACTTGAGCCACAGGAGTCACACGGGCGACGGAGGGGGCGCCACCGGTGGGCCAGGTCCCACTGATGTCAGCTGCCATGAGCATGGGACCACCCTGAGGCAGGTTCTGCCAGATGGATGGGACCACCGTGTTGCCAGTCGTGGGACCACCTCCCGGGGGTGGGGTCGCCTGAAGTGTTCGCTCCGTCGTCGT
>NZ_CAXQBR010000042.1 GCF_964222135.1 Euzebya sp. | reverse complement strand
CGCAGGGCGGCTACGGGATCATGCAGGAGCGCTGCCCGCACCGCCGCGCGTCCATGGTCTACGGGGTCGTCGAGGCCGAGGGCCTCCGCTGCGGCTACCACGGCCGGCTGGTCGCGGCACTGCCCGGTCTCGTCGAACAGCCAGCCGTGGTAGCCGCAGCGGAGGCCCTCGGCCTCGACGACCCCGTAGACCATGGACGCGCGGCGGTGCGGGCAGCGCTCCTGCATGATCCCGTAGCCGCCCTGCGGCCGCTTCCACAGCGCGAGGTCCTCGCCGAGCAGCCTGACCTTCTTGATCGGCCACTCGTCGAGCTCGCGCACGAACGCGACGGGGTACCAGTAGCGCCGCAGCAGCTCCCCCATCGGCGTGCCGGGGCCGACCTGGGTCAGCTCGGTGTTCAGCTCGGGCTTCAGCATGGGAGGTCTCCTAGAGCCGTCGTACCTAGAGCTTCGTGACGGTGCCGGTGTTGCCGTCGACGCGGATGCGGTCGCCGGTGCGGATCTCGGTGGTGCCGCTCGACGTGCCGGTGACGGCGGGGACGCCGTACTCGCGGCAGACGATCGCGGCGTGGCTCATCAGCCCACCGATGTCGGTGACGACGGCGGTGGCCTTCGAGAACGCCGGCGCCCAGGAGGGGGCGGTGATGGGTGCGACCAGGATCTCACCCTCCTGGACGTCACCGATGTCGGCCGCGTCGAACACCACCCGCGCCGGCCCCTCGGCGACGCCGGGGGAGGCGGCCATCCCCGTCACGGTGGCGCCGCCCTCCGCCGCGTTCAGCCAGCCGTCGATCGACTCCGACGTGATGCCCCAGAGCATGATCGTGAACGGCTCGGTCACGACGGTCGGTGGGGGTCCGAGCGCCTTCGGCGCGTTCGGCTTGTGGGCCTCGAGGGCCTTCACGATCCGCCGGCGGCGGTCGATGATCGGCGGCCAGTGGTGGGGACCCTCCGGCTCCACCCCGACAGCCCAGGCGCTGTAGAGGTCGAACAGGAGCGTGTCGACCTCCTCGCGCCGGACGAAGAAGATGTCCTCGGCGGTCTCGAAGAAACCCTCCTTCGCGAGCGTCTCGCCCAGCTCGCGCGACTTCTGCCAGAACACCGACATGGACCAGTGCTCGATGTAGAAGTTGTGGTTCTCGACGTAGGGGAACACGGTCCGGGCGAGGCCGAGCTTGCCGTCGAAGGCCTGGCGGTCCTCCTCGGCGTCGAGCAGCTCGCGGTACTCCGCCACGATGCGATCCCGCTCGGCGCGGATGGCCTCCGTCGGCCGGGAGATGTCCTCGCCGGCCCGCAGCTTGGTGATGTAGTCCCAGATGAAGCCGTAGGGCACCGAGCGGTCCTGGATCCAGGTCTTGTCGCTGAAGTAGAACCCGGTGCCCGAGGAGAAGTTGAACCACGGGTCCTCGACGGCGTCCCAGGCGGCCAGCCACTCCCGTCCGGCGTCGGTGTCGAGCGCCGCCGCCACGGCGGCGGGGTCGTCGTGCTTGGCGAAGGTGTCCGCCACGCCGAGGTCGATCGCCCGCTGGGCGAGGACCTTCAGCTCCTCGTTCGGGCGGAACAGGTCGACCTCGATGCCGGCGACCATCTTGGCGATCGCGAGGTCCGGGATGGAGGGGAAGGCCTGCTTGCAGAAGCCGAAGAAGTCCAGGTAGGCGGCGTAGCCGAGGTTGAGGAACTCGAAGTGGTACTGCCAGATCCGCTGGGCGAGGTCCTGGAAGCGGTGGTACTGCTGCTGCAGGTCCCAGCCGCTGCCGACGCCCCGGCCTGAGGTGACGACGTCGAGGTCCTCGGTGTCGGGGAGGGGTGAGAAGTCGATCGCCTGGATGTCGGCGATGTTCGCCTTCACCTTCTCGAGCCAGCTCGCGTACAGGTCGTCCCAGTTCGCGAAGTAGTGGCCGGCCCGCTCGACGAACGCGCCGGCGCGCGCCTCGACCTGGGCGGGGTCGGCGATCGTGACCGGGCTGAAGTACGGGTAGCCGTGCAGGATCCGGAAGTCGATGCCGTTCGCGGGCGGCACCAGGTAGTGCCGGGAGTTGTACTGGCTGAGCGCCGAGATGGCGTACATCAGGTGGTCGGCGTCCCACGGCGACATCGCCCAGCCCCAGTGCATGGAGTCCATGAACCAGAACTGCTGCTCGTCCCGCGCGCGACGCCCCTCGCCGAAGAGCGCGGAGTAGGCGTAGAGCTCCTCCCACCCCTCCGCGCCGTCGGGGGTGGGTAGCTCGTAGGGGTTCGGGAAGCGCTTCTCATCCGCCATGTCGTTCGGCTCCTCGTGGTGGGGTGTGGCGTGCGGGTGGGGTGTGCGGGGTCACTTCCGGGCGTGCACGGGCGCGGTGAGCGTCGAGACGATGGACGCCATCGGGTCGTAGCCGCCTGTCGTGATGGGCGTGCGGGGACTGCGGGACCAGACGGTCTCGGGTCGGGCCTGGAGGAGGATCACGTTGTCGCCGTCCGGCAGGTGGCGGTCGAGGGCCCACTCGATGTCCTGGGGGCAGCCGTAGTGCCGCTCCGCCCGGCGGGCCATGACCGCCACCGCGCAGACCTCGTCGTCGGTCAGGCAGGGCTGGTCGCGACGGTCGGCGTCGACGTCGGCCTTCACGACGTGGTCGCCGTCGAGGCGGTACTCGATCGCCTTCGAGGAGATCCGCCGGGACACGATCGTGCGGAGCACCTTGTCCACCAGGAAGTTGTCGGGCGTCACCTCCCCGCCCACGACGGACTCACCGAGCCCCCAGGAGGCATCGATGGCCACCTGCGACCGGTCGCCGTCGGAGGGGTTGAGGGTGAAGGCCACGCCGGCGGCGCGCGGGTCCACCATCTTCTGGACGCCGACCGACATCGAGATCAGCTGGTCGTCGAAGCCCATCTGGCGGCGGTAGGCGATCGCCCGGTCGGTGAAGATCGACGACCAGCAGCGCCGGACGTGGGTGACGACCGCGTCGGCGCCGGTGATCCACAGGTAGGTGTCCTGCTGGCCGGCGAAGCTCGCGTTCGGCAGGTCCTCGGCGGTGGCCGACGAGCGGACGGCCACCGGCACGTCCTCGACGCCGCAGCGCTCGCACAGGGCCAGGTAGGCACGGCGCACGTCGTGCTCGATGGCCGCGTCGATGGGGACGGTCTCCATCGCCTCGCGGATCTCCGCCGCCACCTTCTGCAGCCGCCGGTTGTCGTCGGGGTCGAGGGCCGCGAGCGCACCGTTGACCGTGGCGACCAGGTCCGCGTGCGTGCGCAGCAGGTCGTAGGCGTCGGTGGTGACCGCGAACCCCGGCGGCACCGGCAGCCCGGCGGCCATCATCGTCCCGAGGCTCGCGTTCTTCCCGCCGACCCGGGCGCGGTCGGTCTCGTCGTACTCGTCGTACCAGATGACGTACTCAGACATGCCGCGCACCTCCCGGCGTCTCGGCGCGGGCGGGGGTGGGGGTGGGCCCCAGGAGTCGGGGGCGACGGTCGGGCAGCTCCTGCACACCAGTCCCTCCTGTGCGGTGGTGGTCGGCTCGGGTCAGGCGGGGTCGGGGGCCAGCGGGCCGGTCCAGCGCTCGTCGGCCTGCCACGACGGGAGCGCCTCGATGTCGGGCACGTGGATCTCCTGCACGCGGTTGCGGTAGCCGACCATCGCCTCGGTGCCGCCCTCGAAGACCTTCACGCGGACGTGCTCGGTGTTGTACGGCTCGCCGGGGTCGTAGCCGAGGGCGGTGATGGCGAAGGCGCGGATCGGTCCGGAGTGGGTGGCGATCAGCATGCGGGCGCCGGGGAACTCCGCCGCCAGGCGTTGGATGCCCTGCCAGAAGCGCCTGACGACCAGCGCCGGCGGCTCGAAGTGGAACATCGGGATCTGCAACCAGTGCTGGATCGGGTCGGACCCGCCCTGCTGGGTCCGCCAGAACCGGTCGATCTCGACCAGCCACATCGGCCGGTCGCCGACGGCGGTGCGCTCGAAGGTCTCGAGGGTGGAGTAGTACTGCCGGAACGCCGAGGTGACGTCGCGGACCCCGTCGGGCGTGGCCACGCCGAAGTTGCGGAACTCCGCCATGGCCGAGGGGTCGAAGACCTTCACGTCCTTCTCGAACATGGCCAGGCCGTCGTGCAGGCCGCGCTCGAGGTTCTGGGCGGTCTCCCGCGCCCGGTTCGTGTCGGCGTGCCGGATGACGAGCGTCTCGCCGGCGCTCACCCGCTTGGCGACGGTGTGGCCGTAGGTGTGGGCCTGCCACACGCCGAGCGGGGTCAGGCCGGACTCCGTCGAGTACCCCTGGGTCTCGCCGTGGCGGATCAGGTACACGTCGGCGAGCACCTGCTTCTTCGCCTGCGGCGGCGCGGAGATCTCCTTGGTGCGGTTGTCCTCCGACATGGACTGCTGCATCCCGAGGCCGACCCGCTCGTGCAGGGGCGGCAGGGCCTGGGGGGTCGAGCCGCCGTCGGCGCGCTGGCGCTCCCGGAAGCGCCGCAGGTACAGGGGCGTGGCACCGTCGTCCCCGGCCCCCGCCCCGTCACCGGCAGCCCCGTCGCCGCCAGCCCCGTCGCGGCGCTGCCGCTCGAGGTAGGTCGCGAGGTACTGCGGGGGATCGACCCGCTGGGTCGACGGCAGCCGCCGCTGAGTCCGGTCGTCGTCGGATCTCATGAGTGCACCGTGAGGAAGTCCTGGTCGACGACGCCCTGGTAGTAGAAGACGGCGCGGCCCATCTCCGCCTCGGTCCAGGTGATCGGCTGGCGGTCCGGGTCCGCCCAGTACCCGCCGGTGTAGACCTCGTTGCGGTTCCCGGCGGGGTCGAAGAAGTACAGCCCCCAGCCGCGCGTCGCGCCGTGGCGGGTCGGACCCGCGTCGATCCGGACGCCGTGGTAGGCGCAGATGTCCGCCGCGCGGCGCAGGTCGTTCCAGTCGTCCACCCAGTAGGCGACGTGGTGGAACGCGCCCTGCGGGCCGGTGATGAACGCGATGTCGTGCGCGGTGTGGGTCCGCTCGAGGAAGGTGGCGAGCTGGTGGCCGTCGTCGGCGAGGATCTGCTCGGTCAGCCGGAAGTCGAGCACGTCGCAGTAGAACCGCGTGATGTCGTCGACGTCCTCGCACATCAGGAAGACGTGGTCGAGCCGCGGCGGGTGCATGCCGGACAGGCCCTGCGGCTCGGGGGGCGGGTTGTGCAGCGGCAGGGCGTTGCCGACCTGCGCCATCCCGTGGACCAGCTCGGTGACGTGGCCGCTCGGGGCGGTGAACCGGACCGTCTCACCGGACCCGGGCCCGAGCTCGCCGGCGCCGTAGCGCTTGGTCGGGATGCCCTCCGCCTCGACCCGCTCGGTGTACTCCTCGAGATCCTCGGCGTCGGCGACCTTGAAGCCGATCACGTCCACGCCGTAGGTGGGCGCGTAGGCGAGGATGAGGGAGTGGTGCTGCTGCTCGTCCCAGCCCTTCAGGTACACGCGCTCGTCGGTGACGGCGGTCTCGATCAGCCCGACGACCTCGGTGTAGTAGGCGGTGGACAGCTCGAGGTCGGGAACGCGCACCTCGACGTGGGACAGTCGCAGGATCCCCATCGCTCACCCTCTCGTTCGGCTCGGCGGCACGTGGTGGCGTGCCATCAGGTGTGGACGCTGACGAAGCGCTCGTTGACCTCGCCCTCGTAGTAGAAGACGGCCTGGCCGATGTTGTCCTCGGTCCAGGTGATGGTCGGGAAGTCCGGGTCGGGTCGGTAGCCGCCGGTGAAGACCTCGTTGCGGGTGCCCATCGGGTCGAAGAAGTAGATGGTGTTCCCGCGCGTGACGCCGTGCCGGGTCGGCCCGACGTCGATCTGGATGGCGTTGTAGGCGAGGATGTCCGCCGCGGTCCGGACGTGGTCCCAGTCGTCCAGCCAGAACGCGAAGTGGTGGAGGGCGCCGTTGGTGCCGTTGACGACGGCCAGGTCGTGGGGGCTGTGGGACCGCTCCATCCAGACGCCGATCTGGTGGCCGTCGCCGCCCACGAGCTGCTCGGTCATCCGGAAGCCGAGCACGTCCATGTAGAACTTCGCCGCCTCGCCGACCTCCTCGGCGTTGATGAGCAGGTGGTCCATCCGCGGCGGGGCGATGCCCTGCAGGCCGAGCGGCTCGAAGGTCGGGTTGACCTTGGCCACGCGGCTGCCGACCTTCTCGACGTCGTGGACGAGCTCCATCTCGTGGCCCGAGGGGGTCTCGAACCGGATCGACTCGCCCTGCCCGACCTCCTCGCCGCGGGACACCCGCCGGACGGCGAAGCCGTAGGTCTCCACGGCGCGCTCGAGGTCGTCGAGGTCGTCCTCGCGCTCGACCTTGAAGGTGAAGCGGTCCATGCCGACGCGGGGGTCGTACCGGACGGCCAGCGAGTGGTGGTCCTCCTCGTCCCAGCACTTGAAGAACGTGCGGTCCCCGGCGTCCTCGGTGACCTCCATGCCCATCACGCCGGTGTAGTACGCACGCGCGAGGTCCAGGTCGGGGACGGTGATGTCCACGTGGCTGAGTCGGAGGATTCCCATGGGCCGGACCGTACTGACGGGGGGATCGGCGGCGGAACCGATGTCCCGCACCGCGGGACGCATTCTGCGCACGGTCGCTCGGGGAGTGCATGGATCCAGCCATGCTTCCCACATGGCGGGACGATGCTGGGATCGCGGACGGCGTGGGGCATAGGGTCCGGCTCCACCGCCCGACCCGCCGGAGGCCACCGTGACCGACCGCACGACCGACGCCGCGGCCGCCCACACGCCCGAGGCCATGCGGGCGGCGATGGCGGACTACGTGCGCGCGGTCCACCAGGCCTACCTGTCCCAGAGCGCGGGGCAGCCGCCGGGCGTCCGCGGCCGCCTCGCCCTGCTGGACGGCCACGTCACCGTCGCCGCCGCTGGCGTCCGGAACCTGCACGTGGTCGCGACCACCGAGCGCCTGGCCCCGCCGACCGGTGAGGAGGTGGCGGTCGACGACGAGCTGGGGCCGCTCCGCTGGACGCTGCGCTTCTTCGACCCCGTCGTGCTGCCGGCGCTCGGCGTGATCGACGAGTCCGCCGGCCCCGCCAGCGCGCAGGTCCGCCGCGTGCTCGGCATCGCCACGCACCTCTACCACCTGATCGTGCAGCCCGGCGGGCAGCTCACCACGCACCACGCCGGGCCCGCCGGCGCCGGGCTGGCCGCCGAGCACGTCGCGGCCGCGCGCGACTTCGAGGCCATCCGGGCCCACGCCCGCGGCGCCGAGGCACTGGTCGACGAGATGGAGGGGGCGGCGCAGGCCGGGCTGGTCCGCGCCCAGGCCCTGCTCGCCGCCGCGATCGCGCCGCGCGACGAGGGCGTCGAGGCCCTCGCGCGGGCCGGTGCCCCCGACCCGACCGACCTGCGCCGGGCCCTGCTCGCCGCGGTCAGGGGGGAGCGGGTCCGTGCCTGAGCCGCCCCGGCTGTCGTCGGTCCGCAACGCGGTCCGGGTGCTCAAGGCGTTCAGCGCCCGCCACCGGACCTTCGGGGTCTCCGAGCTCGCCCGCCGGCTGGACCTGTCCACGTCGACGACGCACCGGCTGCTCGCCACGCTCGTGGCCGAGCACCTCGTCGAGCAGGATCCCGAGACCGGCCGCTACCAGCTCGGCCTGGCCGTCTACGACCTGATCGCCGCGGTCTCGCCCGGCTACGACCTGACCGAGGCGGTGCTGCCGCCGATGACGATGCTCCGCCACCGCACCGGCGAGACCGTCCAGGTCGGCGTGCTCGACGGGCGGGAGGTCGTGTACGTGGAGCGCCTCGAGAGCACCCACACCCTCCGCATGTTCCTCGACGTCGGCCGGCGCAACGACGCGCACTGCACCGGCACCGGCAAGGTGCTCCTCGCCCACCTGCCGCCCGACGTGCTCGACCGGACCCTCGACGGGTGGGACCTCGTCGCGAAGACCGACCGCACGATCACCGACCACGCGGCCCTGCGCCGCAGCCTCGCGACCATCCGGGACATCGGGTACGCCCACAACGACGAGGAGTCCGAGATCGGCGCGGTCAGCGTCGGCGCGCCGGTGCGCGACGCGAGCGGCGCGGTCGTCGCCGCCCTCAGCGTCGCCGGCCCGACCCCGCGCCTGCGACCGGCCCTGACCGACATCACCCACGCGGTCGTCGAGGCGGCCGCGGTCGCCAGCCGCCGCCT